>JAIVWR010000008.1:0-16801 GCA_048636435.1 Acidobacteriota bacterium
GAGGAAGGGCTGCAGGACAAGGCGGTGGAGCTGACCCGCATCATGCTGATTTCGCCCGTCCTGTTTGGCATCAGCGGCATGCTCACCGGCATCCTCAACGCCCGCCAGCACTTCCTCCTGGTGGCCCTGGCGCCCATGTTCTACAACCTGTCCATCATCTTCGGCGCCGTCTTCCTGTCCGAGCCCTGGGGCGTGCACGGGCTGGCCGTCGGCGTGGTGCTTGGCTCCGGTCTCCACCTGCTGGTGCAGGTGCCGGGGCTTTTCGGCGTGGGCATGAGGTATCGCCTGGAGGCTCGCTGGCGCCATCCAGGGGTGCGAGAGGTGGGCCGCCTGATGCTGCCGCGGATGGCGGGCCTGGCTGCCGCCCAGGCCAACTTCGTGGTGGCGATCTTCTTCGCCTCACGCCTGGAGGTGGGGAGCATCTCCGCCCTCAGCTATGCCTGGATGCTGGCGATCATGCCCCTGGCCTTGTTCGGCGTGGCCATCGCCACCGCCGTCTTCCCCACCATGGCCCAGCAGGCAGCCACCAATAGCCTGGATAGAATGCAGAGCACGCTCTACGCCAGCCTCCGCTACATCCTCTTCCTTATCATACCGGCCAGCGTCGGCCTTATTCTCCTGCGGGAGCCCCTGGTATCTCTCCTGCTGGAGCGAGGCGAATTCGACCCAAGATCGGCGAGCATCACCTCATCCGCCCTTCTCTTCTATTCGTTTGGCTTATTCGCTCACAGCGGCGTCGAGATCCTGAGCCGGGGCTTCTACGCCCTGCGCGACACCCGCACGCCGGTGGCCCTGGCCGTGCTCTCGATGGTGCTGAACCTACTGTTGAGCATAGCCTTGGTGGGCCCGATGGAGCACGACGGCCTGGCCTTGGCCATGTCCGTGGCCGCCATAGTTGAGGCCTCCCTTCTCTTCATCTTCCTCCAGCGGCGGCTTGCTGGCCCCGAGGCCGGCTATCTGCCGAGCTTCTTCCTGCGCACGGTTGCCGCCACCGCCCTCATGGCGGCCGTGGTGGCGGTGTTCATAGCGGTGGTGGAGGCCGCTGACCCTCTGGGTGCCCACACCGTCTGGGAGGCCCTGGTGAAGGTAGCAGGGGGTGTCGCCCTGGGCGGCGGCACCTTCTTCCTGGCCGCCCTCCTTCTGCGTTGTGAGGAGGCCCGCGCCTTCTGGCGCCGTCTGAGGCTAGTTCGTTGACGAGAGGCCCGTGCTTGCTTTTCCGGTCGGTCTGACCTATAATCTGTCTAGAAATGGCTTACAGCGATAAGGTTCTCATATGCCGCGATTGCGGCATCAGTTTCACCTTTACAGCGGGTGAGCAGGCTTTCTATGCCAGCAGGGGCTTGTTGAACCAGCCCACCCGCTGCCCCTCATGCCGTTCGGCGCGCAAGTCGGGTCGAGCGCTGGAGGAAGGTGGCTACGTGCACTATGGGGCCGCCGCCAGCTTCGGCGGTCGTACGCCGCGCCAGATGCACCCCGCGGTCTGTGCCGAGTGTGGCGAGATGACGGAGGTGCCCTTCCTGCCCAGGGGCGACAAGCCTGTCTATTGCAGCGAGTGCTATAACAAGATCCGCGAACGCTCATAGGGGATAGCGGCAGCCCAATCCTAGGGGCTGGTATATGGCCAGCCCTTATCTGTCTCGGTAGAGCGCTGATGAGCAAGAGAGTAGCCGTCCTTCAGCTTTCCCGCCTCCTGGGCAAGGAGGAATTCTACCGTCGTCTCTCTCTGGACGAGGGTTCAGAGCCGGACGAGCTGAGCGATGAGCAGATGGCGCGACTGCGGCTGCTGGTGGACGAGCGGCTGGAGGAGCTAGTGCGGGGGTTGGCTGCCGAGGTGGTGGCCTCCGACGATGTCACTGACGTTGTGTCGGGCATAGCCTATCTGGAGGACCGTCTGTCCTTCTTCAGCGAGCTGCTCACCGCGGGCCAAAGGGAGAAGGTTCGCGATGGCTTCGCCAGCTTCGCCTCTCGCTGGCGATGAGTTGAGGCGTGTGCGCCGTTGACACAACATCGCGCCAACGCTAAACTAGCCGCACAACTGAAGAGAGGCGACGACGGAGACGAGTAGGGTGGCTCATCTGCCTGCCCCGTATGGAATCGGGGCCCAGCGAGTCCTGTAGGGTGCAAGGGGACGCAGCCCTGGCCGCTCGAAAATCCCTCCCGAGCCGCCGACCGAACGGGTGAGGGCCCCAGTAGGCTCGGCCGGAACGCCCACCGTTACCAGGGGCAGGGGCATAACCAGCCGTCACGAACAGGAGCTGGCGTGCCTCGAAAGAGTGCCCCGACTTCGTCGGGGAACTAGGGTGGTACCGCGGGTATGACGACAACGGCCCGTCCCTTAGGGGGCGGGCCTTCGACATATTGGGCAGGTGGTGCAGATGTTCCGGCCCGTCAGTAGCAAGGTGAGCTTCCCCCAGCTGGAGGAGGGCATCCTCCGTCTGTGGAAGGAGCGCGACATCTTCCACAAGAGCATCGACCAGCGCCCGGAAGACCGCCTGTTCATCTTCTACGAGGGCCCTCCCTACGCCAATGCCAGCCCCGGCATCCACCACGTGCTGGCCCGCGTGTTCAAGGACGTGATGGTGCGCTACAAGACCATGCAGGGCTATCGCGTGCCCCGCAAGGCGGGCTGGGACACCCACGGCCTGCCCGCCGAGCTGGAGGTGGAGCGGGAGCTGGGCTTCAAGAGCAAGGCCGACATCGAGAGCTTTGGCATCGAGGAGTTCAACCGCCGCTGCCGCCAGAACGTCTTCGCCTATCTGAAGGAGTGGGAGGCCCTCACCGAGCGCATCGCCTTCTGGCTGGACCTGAGCGATGCCTATATCACCTGCACCAACGACTACATGGAGTCCTGCTGGTGGGCCGTCAAGCAGTTGTGGGATCGCGGTCTGGTCTACCAGGACTATCGGGTGACGCCCCACTGCCCTCGCTGCGGCACGTCGCTCTCTGACCACGAGGTGGCCCAGGGCTATCAGGAGAACACGCCCGACCCCTCGGTATGGATAAAGTTCCGCTTGACCCGCGAGAGCGAGCAGAAGCTGGCTCAGAAGATGCCCGGCGAGGCGCCCACCTACTTCCTGGCCTGGACCACCACCCCCTGGACGCTCCCCGGCAACACCGCCCTGGCGGTGGACCCCGAAGCCGACTACGCGGTGGTGGAGGTGGCCGGCCGCGACGGCCCCGAGCGGCTGATCCTGGCAGAGGGCCTGGTCGGCCTGTCACTGGGGGATGGCTACAAGGTGGTGGCTAAGGTCGAGGGGCGGGAGCTGGCCGGCTTGCACTACCAGCCGCTGTACGACCCGCGAGAGTGGGACGTGGAGGCCCGCGGCTTCAATCAGGAGGGCCGCCTGGTGCCCCTGCGGCGAGATGAGACGGTGGAGAAGGCCTATGCCGTCATCAGCGCCGACTTCGTATCGCTCACCGAAGGCACCGGCATCGTCCACATGGCCCCTGCCTTCGGTGGCGAGGACTTCGAGGCCGGCAAGGCGGAGGGATTGCTCTTCGTCCAGCCGGTCGACCTGCGGGGCCAGATGACAGCGCCGGGCACTCCCTTCGCCGGCCTGTTCGTCAAGGACGCCGATGAGCCCATCCTGAAAGACCTGGACGAGCGGGGCCTCCTTCTGCGCCGCGAGACCGCCTACCACACCTATCCCTTCTGCTGGCGCTGCGGCATGCCCCTCCTGTACTACGCCAAGCCTAGCTGGTACATCCGCACCACCGCTGTCAAGGAGCGGCTGGTGGCCCTCAACCGGCAGATCAACTGGTACCCGGGGCACATCAAGGAGGGGCGGTTCGGCAACTGGCTGGAGAACAACATCGACTGGGCGGCCTCGCGGGAGCGCTTCTGGGGCATCCCCCTGCCCATCTGGCGCTGTCAGGCCTCCGCCGGAGGCGGATCCGCCTCTGGAGGATGCGGCCAGCACGACTGCATCGGCTCCCTGGCCGAGCTGCGTGAGCGGGCCGAGGACAAGACAAAGGCTGAGGCCCTGGACGACCTCCATCGCCCCTACGTGGACGAGATCACCCTGGCCTGCCGCCAGTGCGGCGGAAGCATGCGGCGGGTGATCGAGGTTCTGGACGTCTGGTTCGACTCGGGGGCGATGCCCTACGCCCAGTGGCACTACCCCTTCGAGAACGACGACACCTTCGCCAAGAGCTTCCCTGCCGACTTCATCTGCGAGGCGGTAGACCAGACCCGCGGCTGGTTCTATACCCTGCACGCCCTGTCCACCCTGCTTTTCGATAGCGTCTGCTTCCGCAACGTCATCTGCCTGGAGCTCATCCTGGACGCCAAGGGCGAGAAGATGAGCAAGTCCAAGGGGAACGTGGTGGAGCCCTGGGCGGTGCTCAATGCCCACGGTGCCGATGCCCTTCGCTGGTATCTGTTTACCGCCACGGCGCCGGGGACGGCCCGTCGCTTCTCCACAGAGCTGGTGGGCGAGGGCCTGCGCAAGTTCCTCCTCACCCTCTGGAACACCTACTCCTTCTTCGTTACCTACGCCAACATCGACCGCTTCGACCCTAGCGGCCGGGCCCAGGGCGAGAGGTCGGAGATGGATCGCTGGGTGCTGTCGGAGCTGAACGTGCTGGTGGACAAGGCCACGCGCCACATGGAGGGCTACAACCCCACCGATGCCGGGCGGGCCATCCAGGCCTTCGTGGACGACCTGTCCAACTGGTACGTGCGGCGCAGTCGCCGTCGCTTCTGGAAGAGCGAGGACGACGCCGACAAGCTGGCCGCCCACCAGACGCTGTACACCTGCCTGGTGACGGTGGCCAAGCTGCTGGCCCCCTTCGCGCCCTTCTTGGCCGAGGAGATGTACCAGAACCTGGTGTGCAGTTCGTTCCCCGAGGAGCCGGAGAGCGTTCACCTGGCCCTCTGGCCCCAGGCCGATACCTCGCTGGTGGACGAGCGGCTCATGGCTGACACGCGCCTGGTTATGCGCATCGCCAGCCTGGGCCGCAACGCCCGCAGCAAAGCAGGGATCAAGGTGCGTCAGCCCCTCCAGAGGGTGCTGGTCAAGCCGCGCTACCCTGCGGAAAGGGAAGGGCTGGAGCGCCTGTCGCCGCAGATTCTCGACGAGCTGAACGTCAAGGAGCTGACCGTGGTGGGCGAGGAAGCGGAGCTACAAGGCGAAGGCCTTGCTCTTGCCGTTGAGGGCGGCTATGCGGTCGCCCTGGCGACCACCATCACCCCTGCGCTGGCCGACGAGGGGCTGGCCCGCGACCTGGTGCACCGCCTCCAGACCATGCGCAAGAACGCCGGCTTCGACATAGCCGACCACATAGCCACCTACTATCAGGGAAGCGAGGAACTGGCTCGCATCATGGAGAAGCACAGTGGCTACATCCGCCAGGAGACGCTGTCGCGGGAGCTGATCGAGGGGTCGCCGCCGGCCGGCGCCTATGTGGAGGAGCAGAAGATCGGTGGGCAGGCGATCACGTTGGCGGTGGAGCGACGGCCCTGAACTCGCCCCAAATTCGCATCGCCCACGATGGGGCAGGGGTTGACGCTACTCATTAGTCCCTTTATAGTCGCTCGTGTGCCCTGAGTCTTTGATTACTCCTCTGGGCGAGACGCTCCAGCGAGCGCGTCAGGCCCGAGGGCTGACATTAGAAGAAGTGGAGCGGGATACCCGTATCTCGCGTCACTATCTGGCAGCCCTGGAGAACGAGAACTTCGGCCTTCTGCCGGCGCCTGTCTACGCGCGCGGTTTCCTCCGCACTTACGCCCGCTACCTGGGCCTCGAACCTGCCAACCTCCTCCCTCTTTTCCCCGTGGGCTATGTGGACGAGCCGGTCCTTCAGCCCTGGCCCAAGGTCGCGACGCCCAGGACCTGGCCCAGCAGCGGCCTGCTGGCGGGCGGCGTCGTTGGTGTGCTCATCCTCATCGTGGTTCTGCTGTACAGCCTGGGGGGACAGGGGGAGAGCAGCCCCTCCCTCTTCGGTCTCCAGACCGCCACTCCCGAGACGGCCGCAGTGCTGTCGGAGGTGGAGGCGCCTGTGATAGAGCCGGTCGTGACCGAGACGGTTGCTTCCCCTGTGGAGGTGCCGCCCGGGACTATGCCCGACCTGCGGGCGCAGACCCTGGCTGACGCCGCAGCCACCTTGCGCGACGTGGGCCTGAGTTATCTGGTGGTGCAGGTGAGCAGCAATGAGATGCCCGAGGGCCACGTCGTCCGCCAGAGCCTCGAGCCCGGCAGCGACATCGACCCCACCCGGGTGGTGACCCTGGAGGTAAGCCGGGGCCCCTAGCTCATGGCCCAAGCCGATAGCGCCCCTGGTGTCGGCTGCCGCCGGCTCCGCACGACTGTCAAAGTCATCTCGGTAGTGCTGGCTGCCCTGAGTGCCATCGTGGCCTCAGCGGGCTACCTGTGGGTGAAGCCGTTTCGCCTCCTCCTGAAGGAACCCATCCCCCCCGACGTCTCCGTCGAGGATGTCTACTTCCCCAGCCGCGATGGCACCCGTCTGCACGGCCTGTACATGGCCGGCCGACCGGGATGTCCCGTCCTTCTACTCTGCCATGGCTACTTCAAGAGCGTGGCCGAGCCCTTTGAGCTCGCCTGCGAACTCAACCGCCTGGGCTATCAGGTGCTCCTCATCGACTTCCGGGCCTGTGGCCTCAGCGATGGCCGCTTCACCACCTTGGGCTATCGCGAGGTCCTCGACCTGCTGGGGGCGGTAGATTACCTGCGCGCTCGCCTGGGCGACCTGCCCATCGGCGTGCTGGGCATCTCCATGGGGGCGGTGGCGGCCATCATGGCGGCACCCGAGTGCCCTCATATCAAGGCCATGGTGGTCGATTCGGCCTACGCCGACCTGGAGAGCGCCATCGGAAAGAAGCTGGCCGATTTTCTGCGCCTGCGCTTCCTGGTGCTCCTGGGATGGGTGAGCATTAGGTTGGGGGAATGGATCTCGCAGGGGGACGTGGCGGCGGTGAGGGCGGTGGACTACGTGGGCCGTCTTGCGCCCCGGCCGCTACTGATCATCTACGGCGAGCTTGACGACTATCTGCCCTCGGACCATCCCCAGCGCCTGTTCGACGCAGCCAAGGAGCCCAAGGAGCTGTGGCTGGCGCCGGGCAGCGGCCACGCGATGGCCCGTCTTGATCACCCTCAGGAGTACGTCCGGCGGGTGCAGGCCTTCTTCGAGCGCTACCTGTCGTCAGCCTAGGCGGGCATCTCAGTCGCCCAGGGCCTGGATGATCTCGATCTCGTAATCGACGAGTTCGGCGTCCAGGCGCTCTCTCTGGATGAAGCCCACCACGTTGGAGAGAATCTGGTGCGCGTGCTGGCCGCTGGTGCTGACGCAGCTAATGCCCAGGGCGGCCATCTGCCACCGGTCGTGGTCGTCGATCTCGGCAACCGAGACGTTGAAGCGGTTGTGGATGCGACTGATGAGGGACTTTAAGACCCGCCGTTTGCCTTTCAGGGACTGGTTCTCGGGCAGGTGCAGCTGGACGCGGCAGAGCCCTACAGTCATGTTAGTCTTCTGCTTCGGCTTCCGCTTCTCTCAGGGGAGGCAGGTCCTCCGGCTTCTCCAGGCCGAAGTACTCCAGGAAGCGGAAGGTGGTGCCGAAAAGGTAGGGGCGCCCCTGGGCGTGGGCCCGTCCCACCTCGGCGATGAGCCCTCGTGCCTTGAGGGAGGCGATGACTTGATCGCAGTTGACGCCGCGGATGTTCTCAATGGTCATTCGGGTTATGGGCTGCTTGTAAGCGATGATGGCCAGGGTCTCCAGGGCGGCCTGGGACAGGCTACGGTCCTCATCCAGGCCCAGGAATCGCTCCACGTAGGGGGCTACCTCGGGGGCCGTGACCATCTGCACGGCGCTGCCCGTTTGCTGGAGGCGGACGCCCCGCTGGCGGCATTCTTCGTTGAGAGCGTCCACCGCTTTGGTCACCATCTTGAGGTCCACCCCCAGGGAGCGGGCCAGCATGTCCATGTCCAGGGGATCTTCCGCCACAAAGAGGATGCTCTCGACGATGGCCTTCAGCTCTGCGGCTGATGGTGACGGCAGGTCGTTCATGACAGGGGTGGTCTAGGCGGTTCTTGCTCGCCCTCCGAGGCAGGCGCAGGCTCGCCCTCGGGCGCGCTAAACCTTATCTGAACGGTGGGCAGGCCCACCAGCGCTACGCCTATCTTCTGCTCGATGGTCTCCTGAGTCACCCGACAGGCCTCTTCGGTGGCCTCGGGCACGTTGGCATCAGGGCCGAGGACCAGGTTCAAGGCCACTGACAGCCCTCTGTCGCGGGCGGTCACCGAGGCCTTGGACTCTTTGATCTGAGGCAGGGCCGTCACTTCCTGCTCGATGCGCTGGTTGATGTCCTCGATCGAGAGGACGGCGGTGGCGCCCGTCACTCCCTCCAGGCGGATGTCGGTGCTCGGGCCCGCCGGCGTCAGCTCGGCCACGATGACGATGAGGCAGAGGACGATCAGGGAGGAGACGCCCAGGGTGAGGATGAGCTTGGAGGAGTTATTGGTATGCTCGTCCAGATAGCGGACGAGGTCGCCCAGGCGGTCGATGGTCTCAGTGTCGGCAGCCCAGGTCACCATGATGACCAGGGCCATGAGGATGACCCAGATGGCCGCCAGAGCCACGATGATGCCCCGGTTGAAGGCATCCACGCTGCTTACCCCTCAATCCACCCTGCCTGGCGGCAGCCAGGCTCGCCAGGGCCTGCCTCGACTGGCGGCGGATCAGCCGCTGGCTGAAGCTCTCCCCACAGCCCGTCACCCAGCGGCTCGCCCAGGCGGGCGGGCAGGAGCCGATTGGCTAGATCAAAGCCAGGGCGGCAACCGGATGCCGAGCCGTTGTCGGCGCATAGGCCAGAGGCCCATCCGCCTCTGGCGGAAGTGTAGACGCGCAGGTAGTTATCGGTCAACCCCCGCCAGAGGGGCAGTCGGCCGTCCTGCCGCGTCCTGGCATCCTCCCACAGGACTTCCAGCGTTCGTCCCTGGAAGCGGGCGCGGAAGGCATCAGCGGAGGTGCGGGCCAAGTGCAGCATTCGCTCCAGGCGCTGGCGCTTGACGGCGTGGGGCACTTGCTCCTTGGCGAGGGCAGCCACTGTGCCCGGCCGTCGCGAGTAGGGGAACACGTGGATGGCGGCGAAGGCCAGCTCCTGGCAGAGGTCGTCGGTGCGCTGGAAGTCCTCGTCCCCCTCGCCGGGGAAGCCGACGATGACGTCGGTGGTGATGGCCACGTCGGGCAGCCACCGCCGGATGAGGGCGACGGCCCGGCGGAACTGGTCGACCGTGTAGCGACGCCGCATGGCGGCCAGGATGCGGTCGCTGCCGCTCTGCAGGGGGAGGTGGAGGTGGCGGCAGAGGCGGCGGTTCTGCCATAGGTGCAGAAGGTCCTCGCTGATGTCCTGGGCCTGGAGGGAGGAGAGACGCAGGCGGGGGACGGTGGTTTCGGCTAGGAGGGCAGCCAACAGGTCCCTTGGGCCCTGCGCCAGGCCGAGGTCGCGGCCGTAGTTGCCCAGCTGGGTGCCCGTCAGGACTACCTCCTTCGCGCCCTCTGCCTGGCGGGCCAGCACCTGGGTGACCACGTCCCTTATCGGCACGCTTGTCTCGCGGCCGCGGGTGCGAGGGACGATGCAGAAGGCGCAGACCTCGTTGCACCCCTCCTGGATCTTGACGGAAGCGCGGGTGCGGAGGCCGTCGCCGGGCTGGATGGCTGTGAGACCGGCGCCGAGGCGGCCTTGCTCCTGCCAGCGGCGGAGAAGACGCTGAGCGATGGCTGGCTTGTCGGCGTTGGCAACCTGCCAGTCGGCCCCCAGACGCTGGCCCAGGTCATGGCCGCTGCCGTTTTGCTCATAGCAGCCGGTGAGGACGATGGTGGCCTCGGGGGCCAGGCGGCGGGCCAGGCGCACCAGGTGGCGCGACTTGCGGTCGGCCACGTGGGTGACGGAGCAGGCGTTGATGATTAGGGCGTCCGCGGGGGCCGCGCGATCGATCACGTGGCAGCCGTGGGCCAGAAGCTCACGGGCCAGGGCCTGGGAGTCGGCCTGGTTGAGCTTGCAGCCCAGCGTGAGGATGGCGACGACCGGGGAAGGGCTTTCGGACATGACAGATGCTCGCGGCTTCCATCATATCCTCTTGGCGGCCGCCTTTCAAACGGGCCACCGGTCAGGGGGGGCGATGGGCGCCCTCAGGAACGGGGTCGCCAGTCGCGCCAGGGGCCCCAGAACGCCCACAGGCCGGTCACGCTGACGACCAGCAGGGTCTGGATGGCGACGGTCAGTGGGTCCATCTCTTCCTCTCTTTGCTAGCAGCGGGTGAAGCCGCAGAGGGGGCAGCAGATACAGCCCTCGCCGTGCACCAGGGGGCCGCCGCAGTCGGGGCAGCGGGGGCTCTTGAGGGGACTGATTCTACGCATCGCACTCTCTCCCAAGAACATCCGTTCGTCGATGGGCAAAGAATAGCAGAACGTCTGTTCTTTGTCAAGGGGGTGGACAGAAAAATTTTCAGTCGGTAGGATGCGGGCTACGGTTGTTGACCTGCCGTATGCGGGCTGATAGAACTAATAGCATGACGGTGCTGGGCATACGGGTGCATCGCAGAGACAACGTGGCGGTAGTGGCCGCGGACGTTCAGCCGGGCGATCTGGTGCGACTCGATGACGGCAGCGAGGTGCGGGCGGTCGAGGCCATTCCCCGTGGGAGTAAGCTGGCCCTCGGGCCGATCGCTTGCGGCGAGGCGGCAATCCGCTACGGCGAGGAGATCGGCAGGGCCACAGAAGACATCGCAGCGGGCGAGTACGTGCACACCCACAATCTGGCGCGCGAGAGATGAGCGAGGAGTTTGTTTTCCAGGGCTGGCGGCGAGCGGACGGCCGCATCGGCATCCGCAACCACTGCCTGGTGCTGGCCACGGTGGCCTGCGCGGCGGGGGTCGTGCGGGAGGTCTCGCGGCGGCTGCCGGCGGTGGTGGCGGTGGAGCACGCCCACGGCTGCGGCCGCGGCGGCCCCGACCTCGGCCTTCAGGTCAAGACTCTGGCCGGCCTGGTGCAGAACCCAAACGTGGGGGCGGCGGTGCTGGTGGGCCTTGGCTGCGAGGTGGTCTCGGCCGCCCTGCTGAAAGGCACCCTGGCCAGGAGCGGGAAGCCGGTGGAGACCGTGGTCATCCAGGAGGCGGGCGGGTCGCGGAAGGCGGCCGATCAAGCGGAAGCCATGGCGCGCCGGTTGCTTGACGAGCTGGAAGAGCTGCCGCGCCAGAGGGGCACGGCCGCCGACCTGACGGTGGGCCTGGAGTGCGGCGGCTCGGATACTTTCTCTGGGCTCACTGCCAATCCGGCGGTGGGAAAGGCCGCCGACCGGCTGGTGGAGCTGGGCGGCACGGTTATTCTTGCCGAGACCACGGAGATGATCGGCGCGCTGGGGCCGCTGCTCAAATCGGCGGAGAGCGAGGAGGTGGCCGCCAAGCTCAAGGCGAAGGTGGAGCGCCAGGAGGCGCGGGCGCGGGAGACTCTGGGGCCGCTGGCCGATGTCGTTATGGCCCCCGGCAACGTCGAATCAGGGCTCACCACCATTGCCGAGAAGAGCCTGGGCTGCATCACCAAGGGCGGCAGTTCGCCCATCCGGGAGGTGGTCGACTACGGGGATCGACCAGGCAGGAAGGGCCTGGTGGTCATGGACACGCCCGGCTACGACATCGAGAGCCTGGCTGGCATGGCGGCGGCCGGCGCCCAGGCCATCCTGTTCACCACCGGCCGAGGCACTCCGGTGGGATTCCCGGCCGTCCCAGTGATCAAGATCTCCTCCAACTCCGAGCTCTTTGAGGCCATGCCTGACGACATCGACCTCGATGCTGGAACCATCCTGGCCGGGAAGAGCGCCAGCCAGGTCGGCCAGCAGATCATGGACGTCCTCCTGCGGGTCGCCCGCGGTGAGAAGACCAGGGCCGAGATCAATGGTCAGGCCGTGTTCGCCATCGCCCAAGAAGGTCCGGCCTTTTGACATCCTCGCCGATATGAAGATCGTCATTGCCCCGCAGGAGTTCAAGGGCAGTCTGAGCGCCGTCCAGGCCGCTCAGGCTATGGCCGAGGGCCTTGGCCGCGCCCTTCCCGACGCCACTCTGGAGCTGGTGCCCATGGCCGACGGTGGGCCGGGCACGGTGGAGGCGGTGGTAGCTGCGGCCAAGAACGGTCGGCGGATGACGGCGGCGGCCCACGACGCCCTGGGCCGGCCCCTGCAGGCCGCCTGGGGCATCATCGACGACGGTACCGCCGTCATCGAGATGGCCGCCGCCTCCGGCCTGACCCTGCTGGCTGAGGACGAGCGCGACCCCCGTATCGCCTCAACCTACGGCACGGGCGAGCTCATCCGGGCCGCCCTGGACGCCGGCTGCCCTCGGATCATCGTCGGGATAGGCGGCAGCTCCACCAACGACGGCGGCGCTGGCATGGCTCAGGCCCTGGGCGCCCGCCTCCTGGACGACGCGGGGCAGGACCTGCCGCCCGGCGGTGCCGCCCTGGCCCGCCTGGCCCGCATCGACCCGTCGGGTCTGGACCCTCGCCTCGGGCAGTGTCGGGTTCTCGCCGCCACCGACGTCTTCAACCGTCTGTGCGGCCCTGAAGGAGCTTCGCTGCTCTACGGCCCGCAGAAAGGGGCGACGCCAGAGGTGGCCCAAGAGCTGGACGCTGCTCTCAGGCACTACGCCCAGATCATCGAGCGCGACCTGGGCGTGAGCGTGCTCGACCTGGCGGGGGCAGGCGCGGCCGGCGGCCTGGGAGCCGGGCTGGCTGCCTTTCTGGGGGCAGAGCTCGTCCTGGGAGCCCAGCTTGTGGCCGAAGCGGTGGGGCTCAAGCAGAAGTTGGAGGGGGCCGACCTCGCGCTCACCGGCGAGGGGCGGCTGGACGCTCAGACCAGCTTCGGCAAGGCGCCCTGGGAGGTGGCCAGACTGGCCAAGGGCTGCGGCCTGCCGGTGATAGCCATCGCTGGCTCCCTCGCGGATGACCGCAGGCCAGCGCTGGGCGAGGCCTTCGATGCAGTGGTGGCCATTACGCCGCGGGCGATGTCGGTCGGGGAGGCCATGGCCCAGGGGGCGAAGCTGGTGGCCGATGCCGCCGAAGGAGTCGCTCGCTTGTTGCTGGTCGGCCAGCGCTTGGGCCGGCGCTAGGAGTTCAGTGATGTCGTCTCTTCTGGACGAGTTCCAGCAGGTGGGGCGAGACCTGTACGCCGCTGGCCTTGTCTCCTCTCACGGCGGTAACATGAGCGTTCGCCAGGGCGAGGGCCTGATAGTCACCAGCCACGGCAGCCGCCTGGGTCACCTGGGAGAGGGGGACCTGGTGGAGGTGAGGCCCGGCTTGGAGCCCAGGGTTGAGCCGTCTATGGACCTGGCCCTCCATCAGGCTATCTACGCCGCCGCCAGCGAGGCCGAGGCGGTCGTCCACGCCCATCCTCGCCATGCCATCGCCCTGTCGCTGATGGGGAAGGAGATCCGGCCCCAGGATCTGGAGGGCGAGCACTATCTGGGCGTCGTGGCGGTCGTGCCCAGGGGCGAGAACGTGGCCCAGGCTCTGGCCGATGCCCTGCGGCAGCACAAGATAGTCGTGGTGGCCGGGCATGGAAGCTACGCCCGTGGCGAGAGCCTGTGGCAGGCTCTCCAGTGGACGTCGGTGCTGGAGGAGAGCGCCGAGGTTCTGTGGCTGCTGCGCGCCCTTAGGCAGAATACGTAGGCGGTCCTCCGGCCGGTCGTGCCTCCTCGCGGGGCTGGAACAGGTTGAAGAAGACGAGGAAGATGAGCCCCGCGGATATGGCAGCCGGAATGATGGTGCCTGCCCAGGTGATGTCGCCAGCGCCCCGGTGATAGAAACAGCTAAGCACTACGACCGCCTGCTCGATGAGGGCCAGCCAGAAGACCTGGCGATAGCGCTTGGGGGCACGGGCGGCCCACAGGTAGATGATGGCGGGGATCACCATCGAGGCGCTGAACGCTCGTCCTGCCAGGATGCCAGAAGCCTCCGCCCCTTCCATGTCGAAGAGGAAGCTGCCGGAAAACACCTGGGCGATGACGCCCAGGATGGCCCAGGTGGCCAGCAGGATGAGAACGATCCTGGGCTGGCGTAGCGTCTGTAGAACGCTAGGTTGAGGCGCGGTGGCTTGAACTTCCCCGGTCGACGCCATGGGTAACCTCCTTCTAGCCCAGGTCTAGCTCCTCCAGGCGCTCCTCATCGATCCCCAGGTAGTGGCCGAGCTCGTGGAGCACAGTCTTGCGCACCTCCTCGACCATCTCCTCCCGGCTGGAAAAGAGCTGCTCGTGGGACTCTTGGTATATCACGATCTTGTCGGGCAGGGCCATGTTGTAATAGGCGCCTCGCTCGCTGAGGGGGATGCCCAGATAGAGGCCGAAGAGGACATCGTCGTAGCCGCTGCCTGCCTCGCGCCGCTCCGCCAGGCTGGGGCGCCACTTGACCACGATGTCCAGGTTCTGGAGGTGCTCTTGGAACTCGGCGGGCAGCTTGGCGAGGGCTTCGAGAACCAGCTTCTCGAACTCGTGCCGTCGCATCAGCCTACCGCGTTCTCTCCCAGAGACACTGGTAGCCCTTGCCAGCGATGGCGTTGAGGATCTCTTGCTCCTCCTGTTGGATGAGATCCTCCAGAATCTCCTGGCACCGCTCGTCCGCCTGAGGGAAGCCAGCGCTGGTCAGCCGCTGTATGATGCGATCCCAAACGCCGCAGGTGACCAGCTCCCGGACGTGCTTGGGCCACCAGATGGCGGTGATCTTCTCGGGAAGGCGGAAGCGAGGGCGGAGCTGCTTGATGCTCTTGAAGCGCTCCTCCAGCGACGCAGCCCGCGGCACGCACTTTATCAGGGGACCTTCGCTCTCTGAGCAGCGGGCGTCGATGAGGAGGCGCTCGGGCAGGATCAGGAAGCGGATGGTGATGACATCGGCCTTATCGATGACCTCGAAGATAGCGTCAATATCGATGGCAAAATCGTTATCCATAGCGAGCCGAGCAGCACAGCACCTCTCGTCTATTGTAGCATCGGGCCCAAGAGGCCAGCAAGCAGGCCTAGCCGCCCGCCAGGTAGGCCTCCAGGACCCGCCGCACCATCGGCCCTGCCTCCAGGGAGCCCGACTGGCCCTCGTCCAGGGCCACCAGGGTCACGATGGCCGGGTCGTCGCGGGGGGCGTAGGCCACGAAGAAGACGTGGTCCTGGAAGATAATGTCCTCGGCGGTGCCCGATTTCCCCGCCGCCGCCACGCTGGAGCCCAGGAAGGTGCTGTAGGCGGTGCCGCCCGGGTCGGCGATGACCAGGGTCAGGCCGGCGCGGATGGCCTGTAGGGTGGCCTGAGAGGCCGGCAGAGGGTTGATCTCGGCGGCGGTGAACTCCTGGGACACCACCCCATCGGGGGAGGCGATGCGCTGCACCAGAAGCGGTGTGCGCAGGATGCCGCTGACGGCGACGGCGCTGTACATGTTGGTCAGCTGCAAAGGCGTGATCAAGAGAAAGCCCTGGCCTATGCTCATGTTCACGCTGTCGCCGCTGTACCAGGGCTCCCCCACCTGCTCCAGCTTCCAGGCCGGGCCCGCTGACACCCCCTGGGCCTCCTTCAGGCCGACCATTCCCGATGGCTTGCCGAAGCCGAAGGCGGCCGCGAATGACGGCAGGATCTCCGGGTCGGTATGGTCCAGGGTGAGCCCTACCTCGTAGAAGACGGTGTTGCACGAGGCCATCAGCCCCTGGCCCAGGGTCAGGGGGCCGCGGTCCACCGACTGCCAGTTGGGCATGGGGTTCTCCGGCCCCAGGCCGTACCACACGGGCGAGCAGGGCACGGTGGAGCTGGCGGTGTAGCCGCCCTTCTCCAGGCCGGCGGCCATGGTTACTACCTTGAAGGTGGAGCCCGGCGCGGAGGTGGCCAGGACGGCCCGATGGAAGAAAGGCTCACGCGGATCGGAGGCTAGCTGCTGGAAAAGCTCCACGCTGAGGCCATCGATGAAATCGTTGGGGTTGATGGTCGGGTGGCTGGCGATGGCCAGGATGCTATTGTCGATGGGGTCCATCACGATGATGCTCCCCGCGCGATCGCCCAGGGCCGCCTCGGCCTCCCGCTGAACGTTGATGTCGATGGTCAGGTGGATGTCCTTGCCCGGCCTGGCCTCCTTCTTGGCCAGCACATGGGAGATGGTGCCCTCGGGGGTGATGATGGCCAGCGTCCCGCCCCGTTGGCCTGCCAGCTCGTCCTGGAAGTAGGCCTCCAGGCCTGCCGCCCCCAGCATGTCGCCGGCCCGATAGCCCTCGCCGGCCAGCTCCTCTAGCTGCTCCTGGCTCACCTCCATGAGGTAGCCCAGGGTATGGCCGGCCAGGCTGCCCTGAGGATACGTACGCTGGAGCTGCGGCCGGACGACTACGCCCTCTATCTGGTAGAAGGGCTGGATGGCCTCGTCAGGCGTGCCGTAGGGCAGGGTCTTGAGGGGGATGAAGTAGTAGGAGGGAACGTCCGCCTCCACCTCCTGCCGTATCTCCTCCTCCGGCATCTCCAGCTTCTCCGCCAGAGTGGAGATGAGCGCCTCCTTGTCCTTGATCAGCCCTGGCACCGCCCCCACCACGTGTACGCGGCCGTCCAGGGCCAGGGGGGCGCCGTGGCGGTCGTAGATGGCGCCTCGCTGGGGCACGTCGGTGAAGAAGTGGACGAGCGAGGCGCCGGTCAGCTCGCGGAAGATGAGGGAGGGGCTCCAGAGTATACGCCAGCGCTCTTCGCTGCCCTGGCCCTCCTTCACCAGCTCCATGGTATTTATCTGGGCGATGTCGCCGAAGAAGGCGGTGGAGATAGTGGCCGAGAAGGGCAGCTCGGTGG
>JAIVWR010000009.1:0-15573 GCA_048636435.1 Acidobacteriota bacterium
GCCCCCCGAGAGCTCGCCCATCCGCCTGCTGGCCAGGTGCCAGGTATCGGTCTGCTCCAGGGCCCGCCGCACCGCTGCCAGGTCGGCCCGTCCCTCCGATTGTAGCAGACCCAGGTGAGGAGTGCGGCCCATCAGAGCCACCTCCAGCACAGTGAAGACATCGGGCAGGTAGGGGCTCTGGGGCACCACCGCCGTCCATCGCGCCAGCTCCCGCTGGGAGAGGCGCCCCACATCCTTCCCGTCGATGCGGATATCGCCCCCCAGGGGCCGCACCAGCCGCGTGATGGCCCGAATAAGGGTGGACTTGCCGGAGCCGTTGGGACCCACCACCCCCAGCAGCTCGCCCGCCCTCAGCGACAGGCTCACCCGCCGCAGGGCGACGAGCCTGCCGTAGGCTACCGTCAGGTCGCGTACCTCCAGCATGTCGCCCTTAAAAGACCGCCCGCTGGCGCATTCGCAGCAGATAGAGGAAGAAGGGCGCGCCGCAGAAGGCGGTGATAATGCCCACTGGGATCTCGCTGGGCGAATTGACCGTACGGGCCAGGAGGTCGGCCAGGATAAGGAAGGCGGCGCCCAGGATCATCGACATCGGCAAGAGCTGCCGATAGTCCGGCCCCCAGAGGAGGCGCACCGCGTGGGGGACGATGAGCCCCACAAAGCCGATAAGCCCGCTCACGGAGACGGCCGCCGCGGCCGCCAGCGACGCCGCCCCCAACAGCAGCAGCTTCACCCGCTCCACGTTCACTCCAAGCTGCTGCGCCTGATCCTCGTCCAGTTGCAGCACGTTCAGGATGCGCCCGTAGAGCAGGATGATGGCCGCCGCCGGGAGCACGTACGGCAGCAACCACCACAGCTTGCCCCACTCGCTCAGGTTGAAGCCGCCCAGGAGCCACGTCAGGGTGCTCAGCAACCGGTGGCTGTGAGTGATCATGAGAAAGGACATCGCCGAGGTGGCGATAGACGATATGGCCACCCCGGCCAGGATCAGCGTGACGGTGGGGACTGTGCGCCCGACGCGCGCCAGGGCGTAGGCCAGGGTGACCGCGGTGAGGGCGCCCCCGAAGGCAGCCAGCGGCACCAGGCTCACGCCGCCGACCGTGTAGTCCAGCGGCGAGACGATGACTGCAGTCGCTCCCAGGCCGGCCCCGGCCGCCACGCCGATGAGGTAGGGGTCGGCCAGGGGGTTGCGGAAGACGGCCTGGTACGTGGCCCCCGACAAGGCCAGGGTCGCCCCCACCAGGCCCGCCATCACCACCCGCGGCAGGCGCACCTCCCACACGATGTCCTGCCAGCTTTGCGGCAGGCTATCGGCCAGGCTCACGCCTGGCAGCCGCGAGAGGATGATGCGGGCGGTCGCATCCGCCGGGATGTTCGCCGGCCCGATGGCGGCGGCCAGCAGGGCTACCCCCAGCAGGCCGCCCAGGCCCAGGGCCAGGCGCGGCCAGAGCGCTCGCCCCAGCAGGGCGCTCAGGGCGACCTCGGGGAGCGGTTCAACCCCGGCCGCAGAGCCGAAGAGCCTCACTCAAACCTCTCCGGATAGAGGAACACCGCCAGCGCCTCCAGGGCCTCCACCAACCGCGGCCCCGGTCGGCTCACCAGGTCCGGATCGATGACGAATATGTGGTCGTTGCGCACCGCCGAGATGTTCCCCCAGCCGGCACGGCCCTTCACTGTGTCCGGCGACTCGCCGTAGGCGCCGTCGGCCAGGATGATCACCTCCGGGTCCCTCTCGATGATCACCTCCTGCGTGAGCTGAGGGAAAGGCTGGCCAGCCCCCGCGGCGATGTTCTGGGCCTTGAGGATCTTGTACAGGCCGCCGACGAAGCTGCCTGGCGCCGCCGTGTACAGCGTCGCGTCCACCTCGTGGAAGATGCGCGGCCCCTGCTCCACGTCCGCCAGGGCCTCCTCGATAGCGTCAACCCGCTCCTGCATCTCCGCCACCAGGTCTTCGGCTTCCTGAACGTGGTCCGTCATCTGGCCCAGCAGCCGTATCTGGTCGAACACGGCCTCCACCGACTCCGGCGTTTCTCCGACAGAACCCAGCACCGCCGTCGTCATGCCCAGCCTCTCCAGCGAATCGGCAAGCTCCTCCGGGTCGTAGAACAGCAGCACCAGGTCCGGCCCGACCCCGGCGATGGCCTCCAGGTTGGGCTGGTAGGCGTCTAGCTGCTGGCGGGTGCTGGCCTCCTCCGGATAGTTGGAGAACATGTCGACGGCAATGACTTGATCGCCCGCGCCGATGGCGAAGAGGACCTCCGTGGCCGCCGCTGAGAGCGAAGCGATGCGCTGCGGCTTCGCCTCGATCGTGACTTCGCGCCCCACCGTATCGACGATGGTCAGCGGGTACGGGACCTGGACGGCCGAAAGGGCGGCGGGCGATACCTCCGGGCTCGGCTCCCCACCGCCGTCCTCGCAGGCCACAGCCGCCGCCAGGACGCCGACGAGAGCCAGCAATAGCAGGCCACGCTTAATAAGACTGATCACATCTCCTCCCTTCTGAGGGACACAAAAAGTCCCCCGCCTCGAGATTGGCGAAGGACTTTTCGAATAGACCTTCGGGCAGAAGAAACAACAAACCCTTGCCTTGAGACCGGCAAGGGTTCGCGTGCTCTTCCACCGCATGTGCCCATGCCTCTCCCTCGAAGGCTGACGCATCTGACAAGGGCAGGCGACCTGACTCTCCGCCCACGGCGGATTACAGTTGCGGGACAGCGCCGGTCTCACACCGGCTTCGCTTTTAACCCCGGCCTCCGCCTAAGGCGGAGACCATGCGGGGCACCCTTGCCAACGACTATTCGATTACTAAGGTGCAGGAAACACCTGGACTATAGCGGACGCCCCCTCGCCTGTCAAGGAGAGGAACAGCCATTTGACACTGTCGCCAGATCGAATAGGATACCTGAAGAGGAGCGTTCGATAGAAGACAAGGTGGCAGAAACATGGAACTAGGACTGACCGGAAAGGTAGCGATAGTGGGCGGCTCCAGCCGCGGCATCGGCAAGGCCATCGCCCTCGCCCTGGCCCAGGAGGGGTGCGATGTCGCCATCTGCGCCCGCGGCGAGGACGAACTGAAGACCACCGCCGAGGAGATCCGCTCGCAGACGGGGGCCCGCGTCCTGCCCCTGGTCTGCGACATGTCCAGCTACGACGACATCCAGCGTCTCGTCCGCGAGACCGCCAAGACGTTCGGCCGCATCGACATCGTGGTCAACAACGCCGGCGGCCCTCCCCCGGGCACCTTCGACGACTTCTCCGAGGAGGAATGGCAGAAGGCCATCGACCAGAATTTCCTCAGCGCCGTCCGCACCATCCGCGAGGCCCTGCCCCACCTGCGGCGGCAAGGCGGGCGGGTCATCAACATCACCTCGGTGGCCGTGAAGCAGCCCATCGACAGCCTCATCCTCTCTAACGCCGTCCGCCTGGGGGTAGTGGGCATGGCCAAGACCCTATCGCGGCAGGTAGCCAAGGATGGCATCACTGTCAACAACGTCTGCCCGGGGAACATCGCCACCCAGCGGCTCCTCTCCCTGTTCGAGGCGCGCGCCCAACGGGAGGGCCGCCCCTTCCAGGAGGTGCTCGAGGAGGAGGAGAGCAGGGCGCCCACCGGCTCCCTCGGCGACCCCGCTGACGTCGCTGCCCTCGTCGTCTTCCTGGCCTCGAAGCAGGCTCGCTACGTCAGCGGCGCCACCATCCAGGTGGATGGCGCCAGCACCACCGCCCTTTTCTAGCGGCCGCCCTCTAGGGCCTGCTCCCCCAAACGGGACTCGACTGGTCGATCCAGGCATCGGCCATCAGGAACGAGTTCCCGAAGAAGGGCGTGGGCCGGAAGTTGCGGTAGTAGGGCCAGGCCACCCATAGCCACGTAGCGGCGACAAAGTCCAGCCGAGTCAGAACGTTGTCCAGCACGTAGTGCTGGATCTCGTAGCCCAGCCGCTGTCGCTCCGCGGGGTCGAACTCCTCCCTTTGAGCCTCCAGCATCCTGTCCAGGGTGGCGTCCGACAGGCCGGACTCGTTCTTGGGCCCATCAGTGTGGAAGTACGGATAGAGCCAGTCGTCCAGGTCGATCCAGCCATTGTCATAGGCGAAGGCAAAGGGAACCTCGCCCCGAGCCCCCCCTGCCGAGATCTGGGGGTATGTCCATACATCGTAGTCGACCTTGCCCCCCAGAACCTTCTCCAACTGTCGCTTGTACTGGGGAGCGAACTGCTGGATGTAGGCCGGCTGGTCCGCGAAGATGACCTTCAGGTCGGGGCTCCCCGCCGCCTCGTAGAGCCGACGCGCTTCCTGCTCGTCCTGCCGCCGCTCCTCCTTGCTCAGCCGATAGCCGGGCTTCCTGAGCAGCTCCTCCTGCGGTAGGGCCCACTGCGTCAGCACCCACCCCACCGGCCCCTGCATCTTGCCGTAGCCCTGCCAGAAAGCCTGCAGCATCTGCTGGCGGTCGCTGGCCAGGTGGATGGCCCGCCGCAGCCTGATGTCATTGTAGGGCGGCTGGTTCGCGCTTAAGGTAACCTTGACCCAGGCCGCAAAGCCCTTGTCGACGCTGATCAGGTCGGGCTCGTCCTCCCGCAGCTTGATCACCCACTCCGGATTGTTCACCTGAAAGGCCACGTCCAGCTTCTTGGTGCGAAACGCCGCCTCGACAGAGGCATCGTCGAAGAGGAAAAAGGACTTGTACCCGTCGATGTGGGGCCTGCCCAGCTCCGGCTCTCCCCAGCCGAACCAGTCGGGGTTCCTCACAAAGGCCGACTCCCTCAACGGCTTCAGCTTGTCCCACATGAACGGGCCGGTGCCCAGCATCGCCGCCTGCCGGTTCATCTCGTCGCTGTCATCCACCAGCTCTTTCGCCACGATGAAGGCGTTGCTATCAGCCAGGAAGTGCATGAACGGGGCCGTGGGCCGCTTGGTGCGGATCTTGAGCGTGTGCGAGTCCACCACCTCTATGCTATCGATGCTCTGATACTGATGGGCTCGCCGGTAGAGGGGCCAGCGAGGGCTCTCCTCGTTCATCTGCCGCTCGAAGCTGTACTTCACGTCCTCCGCCGTCAGCTCGCGGCCGCCCACCGCCTTCTCCTCAGCGCTGGCCGAGCCGCCCAGGACGGCGCTGGGCTGGTGAAAGCGCACCCCTCGCCTCAAACGGATGATGTAGGTCAGCGGGTCGGGCGTCTCCGGCATCGCCTCGGCCAGGTCGGGAACGATCACCCCCCGTTCGATGTCTTCGTACCTCAAGATCTTACTGAAGACCGCAGAGTGAGAGCTGTAGACGGGCCCGAACTCCGTCTGGTGAGGGTCCAGCGTGTCGAACACGAAGGCCTCGTAGCCCGGCAAGCGCAGCGTGCCGCCCGTATAGGCCGCCGGCTCGTACACGTAGGGCGTGGGGCTGGCGGCAACGGTTGGACTGGCCAGGGCCGCTGGCGTGGCTTCCTTCTCCTCCTCTGCGCAGCCCACCACCGCAGCCGCCGCAAGGCCGGCGCCGCCCAGCGCAGCCGCTTGCAGCATCCGCCGTCGCGACAGCCGTCGACGCCAGAAGCGCCGCCAATAACGCGACTCGTCCATAGTCACACCTCCCTTGTCTTATCCAAGAGCCCTCCTAGCTAAGGCGAATGCGGGGGTCGAGGATATCGCGCAGGGCATCCCCCGCCAGGTTGAAGCCCATCACCGTCAGAGTTATCGCTGCGCCGCCGGCCAGCATCGTCGACGGCTGACTCATCATGTACCGCCGCCCTTCGTCCAGCATCATGCCCCACGATGGCGGCTCGATAGGCGCCAGGCCCAGGAATGCCAGCGCGGCCTCCGCCAGGATAACGCTGGCAATCCCGATGGAGAAGATGACAATTATCGGCGCCGCCACGGTGGGCAGGATATGCACCACCATCAGGCGGACGGGCGAGCAGCCGATGGCCCTGGCTGCCTCCACGTGCGGGTCCTCGCGCGCCGACAGGACGGCGCTCCGCACGATGCGCTGCGCGGCGGTGACGACCACAAAGCCCAAGCCCATCGTCAGGGTAATTAGATTGCGCTCAGTCAGGCTCACCAGCAGCAGCAGGATGAACATGGCCGGAAAGGCCTGGATCGAGTCCATGATCCGCTGCATGAGCATGTCGAACCAGCCGCGGTAGTAGGCGGAGACGATGCCGATGGTTGTGCCGAAGATGATGGCGAACAGCAGGGCGCCCAGCCCCACTCCCAGTGAGCGCCGCGCGCCCCAGACCACTCGCGAGTAGTTGTCGCGGCCGAACTGGTCAGTGCCGAACCAGTGCTCCCAGCTCGGGCCCGAGCGGCTGTCCAACATCTCCTCCGCCTCCGCTGAGCCCTGCACGTAGTTGGGGTTGGCGACTCGAAATGCCTCCTCGGCGTCATAGCGGCAGAGCCAGGGCGCGCCGGCGGCCGCCGCTGCCATCACCAAGACAACCGCCAGCCCGAAAGCGCCCAGAGGCTTGCGCCGTATGAAACGACCGACCAGCAAAAGCCAGCCCGGCCGTCGCGGCTGAAGAAACTCTTCCGCCGCGGCGAGGCTCTCCACCTCGGCCCTTTCTTGTCCCGCCAGCACGGGACCCCTCCTTCCAGCAGGCGACTAGCCGTAGCGAATCCGGGGGTCCAGCCAGGCGTAGGCCATGTCCACCAGCAGGTTCACGAACACCAGACCTGCTGCCATCACAAGCACTACTCCCTGGACGACCGGATAGTCGTACTGCTGAATGGCATTGACAACGTAGAAGCCAATGCCCGGTACCTGAAAGAGGGTCTCCAGGACCACGTTGCCGCTGACCACGGTCGCGAGGAGGAGCGAGATAACGGTAAGAACAGGAATAAGAGCGTTCTTGAGAGCATGCCTTAGAACCACCGCTCGCTCCCGCAGACCCTTTGACCAGGCGGTACGTACGTAGTCCTGACGGAGCACCTCCAACATCTGTGATCGCAAGAACCGCATGATGATAGCGCCGGTAGCCAGACCCCCCGCTATGGCTGGGAGAACCATGGCCTGCATATTCAAAAGAGGATCCTCAAAAAAGCCTTTGTAGTTGGTAATGGGCGGACTCCAGTGAGCCCAACGGGCCAAAGAGTAAAGGAGCAGCACGCCCACAAAGAAGGAGGGCACGGCCAGCCAGAAGATGGCGAACATGCGGAGAACGTAGTCCAGCCAGGTATCCTGGCGAACGGCCGAGATAATGCCTATGGGCACGGCTACCATTATTGCTATTACGATCTGGAGGATCGCCAGCTCGATAGAGGGGGCCAATCGGTCCTTCAGCTCCAGCATGACCGGTTCCTTGCTGACGAAGGAGTCGCCCAGATCGCCCCGGAAGAGGCCGCTCACGAAGTCCCAGTACTGCTTAGGGATGGGCTTGTCCAGGCCCAGATCGTGACGGACGATCTCTCTCGCCTCTTCCGCCGAATGCTGCGGGAGCTGCGCCCCCGCCTGACGTACGGCGAAGTCGCCCGGCGTCACCCGCAGGCCAAGGAAGACCATCGTGATGACCATGAAGATCACCAGGACGTTGAGAAGAGCGCGCCGGACGATGTACTGCTGCACGGCTGGCGTGCCCCCTAGTGGCCGCGAATGACTGTTGACAACATGTTATCGGTGGAGTGAAAGTATCATCCGCTACTCGCTCGGTCAAGGGGCAGCCCCCAGGCGAGCAAACGCCAGCAACAGGCAGTTGCCCGCATCCGCCTGATCTCGTTCAGAAACGTCCCGTACACCAGCAGGAGGGATGAGAGGATAGCGGGCGAGTACACCGCCTTGACAGATTCTTACTTGTTGCTATAATATGTGATTGAAGTCACGATCGCCCGCGCCGAAGTCGCCGTAGGCGACACGGGGGACCAAGTTCTGGGGTGAATCTCTCGCCGAGGCGAGGCGAGGGTAGGGTTAGCCTTTCAACCCGAATCCGTCAACTAACCTCGGAGGCGCATGGAAGGCCTTGCCGGCGGTTACTGGCAAAAGGCCTTTTTTGTGCCGCTCGAGGCCCTGCTTGGCCAGGCAGGAACGAACCTCTGAGCGACACGGCCAACGGAAGGGGGTTCGAAGTAGCGATGCAAGCCGCTCCTCCCAGAGTTTGTCCCCGTTGTCGTGGCTCCATGATCATGGAACAGGACTGGTACGGTTCGTACAGTTCTTGCCTCTGCTGTGGCTACGTCCATGAGGTCGGTGCCATGGCCGCCGAAGAACTTCGAGCAGAGGAAGGGGCACCCCACCGCCAGCGCCGACGCCAGCCATCCCACGGCAAGCTGCGACTGTAGACCCAGACCCGCCCCCATCAGCAACCACGCCGCAGTGCCAAGGAGGGCAGCCAGACCGTGGCAGCCCTCCTCTTCTCCTATCCCCGCTTGAAGCTCTTCCTCGCGGCTCAACCGAGCCCCGGGGCGCTTGTTTCAGCCAAGGCCGGGCAATATACTTAGCATAAGCCTAAGTATTCCCAGCGGAGTAAGTGCCGATGGCTGCCCACGACCGTGCCCAGAAGGAGCTCATCCTTTCCCTGGCCGAGGATGTCTTCAAAGCGGCTCGCAATCAGGTACCCCGCGATTGGTACCGCCTCGACCTGACCATGCCCCAGCTTAAGGTGCTCCTCTCCCTCTTTGTCGATGGGCCCCTTCCCTGTAGCAGCCTGGCCGACTTTATGGGCGCCTCCCTGCCCACCATGAACGGTGTGCTTGAGCGCCTCAAGGAGCGAGGCCTCATCGTCCGCCGCCCTGACCACCAGGACCGCCGCCGCATCCTCAACAGCCTGACCGCCCGCGGCCACCAGCTCATCGATGGGCTCTGGACCTCCGGCCAGGACTGGCTGTCCGACCTCCTCGACCGCATGGACAGCGCCAACCTGGAGACCATTGAGCAGGCCCTTGCCATCATCGTCGCGGCCCTCGGCCGCCAGGAGCAGCACGCGTGGACTGGATAACCGGCATCACCCGTTTGGCCCTGCGCAGGCCAACCGTTGTCTTCCTGGTCATCCTTTTGGTGATCGTGGCAGGCGTCTTCGCCGTATTTCGCCTCAAGACCGAGCTCTTCCCCGATATCGACTTCCCAGTGGTCACCGTCGCCACCACCTACCCCGGCGCCAGCCCTGACGCTGTCCTTCAGGACGTAACCATACCTGTGGAGAACGCCGTAGCCGGCATCGGCGACCTCAAGGAGCTCCACTCCATCTCCACCGAGAACCTGTCCGTGGTCAGCGCCGAGTTCGACTACGGCACCGACCTGGAGAAAATGGAGCAAGAGATCGAGGCCGGCGTCAACAACCTTGCCTTGCCCAGTGGCGCGAGCCGGCCATCGGTGGACCGCTTCGACTTGTCCGACCTTCCCGTCATCTTCTTCAGCCTCAAGGGCGAACGGGATGTTTCGGAGCTGGAGATCATAGCCCGCAGGGATGTCCTTCCAGCAATACAGCGAGTGGAGGGCGTGGCCAAGGTCGCCATCGAGGGCGCAGCCGCCCAGCTGCTCGAGGTCATCCTTGACCCCGAGCAGCTCTCCCTGTACGGGCTCACTACCCAGCAGGTGATCACGGCGCTCGAAGAGAATAACGTCTCCAGCCCCAGCGGGATCATCTTCGACAGCGCCGGACGGGTGCTGCCAGTGCGCACCACCTCTCGCTACACGTCGCTGGAGGACATCAGCAACTTGGCAGTCGCGAGCTCTGAGGCTGCATCGCCCGTCCTGATAGGCGACATCGGCCAGGTGGAAATGACCCCTGACCCCTTCGCCAGCATCAGCCGCACCAATGGCGAGCCCAGCATCTCCATCACGGCGGTAAAAGAAGCCGACGCCAACACCGTGGAGGTGGCCAACAACATTCAGGACAAGGTCAACCAGATCCTCCTGCCCACGGGAGTAGAGATTGTCACCATCTACGACCAGTCAGACTTCATTGAGGAATCCATCGACGCCCTGCTGCGAGAGGGATCCCTGGGCTTTCTCTTCGCCGTCATCGTCATCTACCTCTTCCTCACCGGCGTGCGCACCACCCTGGTGACTGTCGTCTCCATTCCCCTCAGCATCATCATAGCCCTCATCGTTCTGGCCCAGCAGGGCATCACCCTGAACCTCATCACCATGGCCGGCCTCACGGTGGCCATCGGCCGCGTGGTGGACGATAGCATCGTCGTCCTGGAGAACATCTACCGCCATGCCCGCCAGGGCGAGAAGTTATCGGAGGCCGCCTACACCGCCACCCGCGAGGTGGGCACGGCCGTCTTCGCTTCCACCCTGACCACGGTAGCCGTCTTCCTGCCGCTGGCCCTGGCCGGAGGCCTGGTGGGCGAGATCTTCCTCTCCTTCGCCCTCACCATCACCATTGCCCTCCTCGCCTCCCTGGTGGTGGCTCTGACGGTGGTACCTGTCCTGGCCCGCTACCTCCTGCCGATGGCAGGGGCGCAGGGCAGCCGTCCGGGCTGGCTTGGGCGGCTGCTCCCCTTCGGCGCTGGGCAGCCCCGCCGATCGCCCGGCGAGGACGAACAGGAAGAGACCTGGCTGCAACGTATCTACACCCCCGTCCTCCGCTGGGCCCTGGGACACCGCCTCGCCACTCTGACGGCAGGCATCGTACTGTTCGTGGGCAGCTTTGCCCTTCTCCCCTTCATCGGCATAAGCTTCCTGCCAGGCGGGGGAGGCAATACCATCCAGGCCCACGTCGAGCTTCCCCCCGGCACCAGCCTGACCACCACCGAGGCCAAGGCCCAGGAGATCGAGGAACTTCTGAGCCGGACAGAGGGGCTGGACACCTATGACATGATGATTGGGCAACCCGACCCTGGCGGGGCCATAGCCTCCTTCCAACTGACCTTCGGACGCGTCCCCACCAGCGGCACCATCGACATGTGGCTCACCTACTCCGACGGCGTCGACATGGACGACGCGGCAGACTGGCTGCGGGACGCGCTGACTGCCCTGCCCGGCGAGAAAGAGGTCAGCGTGCAGCAGACGTCTGGTGTCGCCCAGACCGACCAGGTGGAGATCACCATCTCGGCGGACAGCCTGGAGGACGTGCAGGACGCTAATGACCAGCTCCTCCTCAACCTGAAGGACGTCAAGGACCTGACCAACGTCAGCAGTGACCTGGTGTCTGCCCGGCCTGAAATAGAGGTGCAGGTAGACTCCCAGAGGGCTTCAGCCTACGGCCTCAGCGCCGAGGACGTGTCGCAGCGGGTGAGGGAGGCCCTCTTCGGCCGGAAGGCCACTCAGGCGCAGCTAGACGGCCGCACAACCGACGTCTACGTGCGGGTGGCCTACGACGGCGGCGGCGACAGCGACGAAGGGGCAGCGGCCCTGCTGCCCTTCCTACCCCTCGCCCCCGGGGGCGTGCCTGCCCTCGGCGACGTGGCCACGGTGGACGAGACCGAGAAGCCGGTGCAGGTGAGCCGCGTCGACCAGAGGCGCGCCGCCACCATCTACGGCATCATCACCAGCGACGACATTCGGGCCGTCTCCGGTAAGGTGGACGACGCCATCGGTCAGGTGGAAAAGGCTCCCGGCGTGCAGATCGAAAAGGGCGGCATTTTTGAGGAGCAGGAGGAGGCCTTCAGCTCCCTATATATGGTCCTGATCGTTGCCGTCCTCATTGTCTACATCGTCATGGTGGCCAGCCTGGGTTCGGTGCTGAACCCCCTGATCATTATGGCCAGCCTGCCCTTCGCCACCACCGGCTCCTTCTTCGCCCTGTTCATCACCCAGCGCGAGATCGGCCTGCCAGCCATGATCGGCTTCCTGATGCTCATCGGCATTGTCGTGACCAACGCCATCGTCCTCATCACCTTCGTGGAGCAACAGCGAGCGCGCGGCCTTCCCACCCGTGAGGCTCTCATCCACAGCGGACGCGCCCGCGCCCGCCCCATCCTGATGACCGCCGTTGCCACCATCTGCGCCCTCATCCCTCTCTCCCTGGGCCTCAATGAGGGCGTCCTCATCGCCGCCGAGCTGGGCACGGTCGTCATCGGCGGGCTGTTCACCTCCACCATCCTCACCCTGCTCGTGATTCCGGTGATCTACAGCCTGGTGGACGACGCCCGCAGCCGCTTGCGCGCGCAGCCAGCGGACGGCTAGAGAGCCGCGACCGGATTCCCCAGAGCAACGGGATCTCGCGCAGCCCCCACCACGCCATCAGCAGCAGCGATCTCACCGCCTCGCCCTTGGCTCTTCACATACTTCACAGAAGCTACGCACTTTTTTCGCGTCGGGGGAATGCCAGTTGCCCTACCTGATAGCCGATACTTCGTTGTTAGGCAATAGAAGTCCTGGCAGCGCCGTCGCCGTTGCAGCTACAGCAACCTCGACGGCGGAAGGAGGGTGATGGGCCAATGCAGATAAAGGCTCGCGCGCTCACCGAGGAAGGCCGCGTTTCGCCGCGGAGAACCGAGACAACCGTCATCTTCGTCGGCCACGCTCGCCTGCCCCAGAGCCTGGCACCGCGCGAATCCTCCTCCGTGGTCTCAGTGGAGGTGGAGGCGGAAGTAGCTAGCGGGACCATCCTGGGCACCTCTGTCAAAGGCGTTCTGCCCCTGGGAACCAGACTTCTCGCCGAGGTGCTAGCCGGTCGAAGGATAGGCGATGGGCCTCAGGAAGCGGTGGAGGAGATTAGGCAGCGCTACGTCTGTCCTTCCCAGAAGGCTCTGTGCACGGCTGTGGCCAACGCCTACGAGGCATATTATCGTTACCACCAACAAGGACTCCCTCCCTCTTAGGTTCTCCCCCCATCAACCAAATTCTCACCGATAGTCCACCGATCCCTCCTTGCCTTTTGCAGGGGGAAAAGGCTATGCTATTAATGACGGTTGTCTCAAGTGAGGGTGGGGCTGGCATGGAGTACTTGAGTGCGCGACATGAGGTCAAGGATGACTTGGCTGCCTTGTTGGAAGGGGCGGAGGATCGCTATTCCAGCTTGCAGCTCCACTTCCTGCGGCGGCTGAATCACTTGCTCTGCCTGCGCCAGCAGCAGAAGGCCCAGCTCAAGCCCGCGGGACTGCGCCTGCTCGATCGCGCCATCTTCGCCACCTACCGCGACTGCACGGCCGAAGGCATCTCCGCCGAAGCCGAAAAAGTCGTGCAGTCCGTGGGCAGCCGCACCTCGACGGGCACCAGCGAGAACTAGCCAGATACCCCTAGCCGAAGCTCCGGAGCACCCCGGCTGCCGGGGTGTTCTTGTTTCTGTGAGGCCCGCGCTTGCTCTTGTCTAGTCGCCCGTGCCACCGGGGCGCTCGCCGTTCCCCGTCCGTCTCCTCAACTGCTGCCGAGCCAGCGCCAGCACGCATTCCTCGAGGGCAATGTCAAGATAGAGAGGCAACTGATCGATCACTACCACGGTCTCCTCTTCGGTCAGCTCAATGCCCTTCTCTGCAAGGACCCCCCGAGCTTGCTCGTCGGTTGCGCGCCAGATCTCCCTTGCCACCTGTCATCCCCCCTTCCTCATGACTTGTACGGTGGCGGAAAACCTGCGGATTCCAGCGGGCGGATCCACGCCAACAAGCCCCGTCCTCGACGCGTCGCCTTCTGCGAGCGTGACGAGGCTTCGGCAGGCTCAGCCTGCTGGACTGACCAGGAGGGAACCAGTGGGATTGCGAAGCGGGGATCTATTCGGGGGAAGGCCCTTCAATAGGCCCGTAATCAAGCCACTGAGCGCTGTCAGTCGGGAGGTCCCGACAACCGTTCCAATACTAGGACGCCTGTCGGGGGGAGTTGCTACACCGCCGTCTCTACGTGATTGCGCAGCACGCCGATGCCGCCGATGTCCACCTCCACCACGTCGCCCCTCTTCAGCGGCGAGGTCGTCCCCGGCGTGCCGGTGAAAACCAGGTCGCCTGGCTCCAGGGTCATCATCTGGCTCGCGAAGCCCACCAGACGGGCCACGTCGTGGATCAGGAGAGAGGTATTGGTGCGCTGGACGATCTCTCCATTCACACGCGTTTGTAGCTCCAGGTTCGTGGGATCGAGGTTGGTGGCAATCCACGGGCCGAGGGGCGCGAAGGTGTCGCAGCCCTTTGCCCGCCACCACTGGAGGTCGTCGTGCTGCCAATCGCGCGCACTGACGTCGTTGCCGCACGTGTAGCCCAGCACATGGGCCAGGGCCTCCTCAGGCTTTAGCCCTCTGGCCCGCCGCCCGATGACCGCCACCAGCTCGCCTTCGTAGTCCACCCGTTTCGCAGCGGGCGGCAGAACGATCGCCTCCTCAGGCCCGATTACCGCCGAGGGCGGCTTGAGGAACAGCTCGGGGTTGGCTGGCGCTGAGCTCTTGTCGAGCTGGTGCAGATGGCTGCGGTAGTTGAGGGCCACTGCCAGGATCTTGGACGGCCTCACGGGCGCCAACAGCCTCACCCGCGATAGGGGCACGGTCTCCTCGCCCGACCGCCAGCGCCCGAAGGGGCTGCCGACGATCGGCCTGAGCAGCTCGCCCTCCACCAGCGCGTACCCCTGGCGACGGCCGTGGCGAAATCGCGCGAATCGCAAAGAAGAAGGCCTCACAGCACGTTTTCCTCGAAGGGGATGGCTTCAGCCCTTGCCCGTCGCTCCAGCAACGCTACGCCGCCTTGCCTGCCGACGGGCCGGCTTTCCGTCCGTCATTCCTACATAGGGGATTGTACTAGGGCCGCTGGGGATTGACAACTCGCCTCCTTGCCAGTATACTTGTTCGACAGAACAGAAGTTCGATGACATAAAGGAGAAGCGTATGGCCAAGGACCTCTCGCCCAAACAGCAGAGCATCCTCCGCTTCATTCGTCGGTTCATCGACGAGCACGACTATCCCCCCAGCATTCGCCAGATCCAGGACGGATGCAAGATTAGCTCCACCTCGGTGGTGGACTACAACCTGAGGAAGCTCGAGGGCGACGGCTACATCCGCCGCGACCGCGAGGTCTCGCGCGCCATCGAGCTCCTGGAGCGCGGCGGCCGCCGCCCCCGCACCCTCGCCGTGCCCATCATCGGCCAGATCGCCGCCGGCCAGCCCATACCGGTGCCCACCGCCGACACCTGGAGCAACATAGACTACTCCGAGTCCATCGAGGTCACCCGCGACATGGTCGGCAACCGCCGCAATGTCTATGGTCTGCGGGTGAAGGGCACCTCCATGATCGACGCCCTGGTCAACGACGGCGATATCGTCCTCATGGAGGCCGCCACCACCGCCGACAACGGCGACATGGTGGCCGCGTGGCTCAAGCGGGAGCAGGAAGCCACCCTCAAGCGCTTCTACCACGAGCGCGACCGCATCCGTCTCCAGCCAGCCAACCAGACCATGGCCCCCATCTACACCGACCCCGCCAACGTGGAGGTGCAGGGAAAGGTCCTCGGATCCATCCGGCCGCCGCTGTAGAAGCTCCCCGCGCCGCTGCCGCCTCGCCCACCGGCAGGTGCCCCCGCTAGCCGGAACCCGCGCCCACCCGCCGCGCTCATATCCTGGCCAGGTCGTGCACCAGCAGCTCCAGCGCCAGCTCCTCGTCGTAGTGCCCCCGCTTCACCCCAACATCGGCCTCCAGCAGCCGCCGATAGGCAGTCTTCAGCCGCGACAGCGAGTAGCGCTGGGCCTGGTCCAGAATCCGCTGCAGAACGAACTCGGAGCCCACCCCCAGTCGCTGGCCGATCTCCCGCGT
>JAIVWR010000010.1:0-14712 GCA_048636435.1 Acidobacteriota bacterium
CTAGCCGTTTTGCTTCTGGCCTGCGTTGCTGTCGTCGCCCTGGCAGTGGCCTGCGAGGAGGAAGAAGAGGGGACTCCTACCCCTGGCGACACGCCTACGGCTGCGGCGACGGGCACTCCTGCCGCCGCGGCGGAGGTGCCGGGCATCACCGACACAGAGATACTGCTGGGAGCCGATTGTCCCCTTACCGGCGCCACGGCAGCGGTCTACGCTACCATCCCGCGGACCATGAATGCCTACTTCAAGTACGTCAACGAAACCCAGGGGGGCGTCTGCGGTCGCGAAATCGTCTACAAGGTGGAGGACAGCCAGGACAGCCCGGCTAAGGCCGTTGAGGCGGTGCGCAAGCTGGTGGAACACGACAAGGTGTTCGCCATAGTCGGCTCCCTGGGCGACGTCCCTCATCCAGCCGTTTGGGAGTATCTGAACGAAAATGAGGTGCCCGACATCCTGTGCACCGCCGGGGCTCACATATTCAGCGCCGACCCCGAGGGGCGCCCCTGGACCGTCCCGATGATCCCCGGCTACCGGATGGAGGGGACGTTCTTCGGCCAGTACATCTCCGAAAACCTGCCCGGCAAGAAGGTGGGCGTCCTCATACCGAATCTCATCATGGGCGAGGACGAGCTGCAAGGAGTCAAGGACGGGCTGGACCCGCAAAAGAACGAGATAGTGTCGGAGCAGGCCTACGAGATAACGGCGATCTCCATCAGTTCCCAGGTGACCAACATGAAGAACGATGGCGCTGAGGTGGTCGTTACCAATGCCACTCCCGGCTTCACCTCTCAGGCCATGAAGCAGGCCGACCGGCTGGGTTGGCATCCTCAGTGGATGCTGAGCTACAACAATTCGGACGAGATGATGTTTCTGTTCGTCCCGATTGAGCTCCTGGAGGGCGCCATTAGCTTCCAGGCCCTCAAGATGGGTGCGTGGACCGACGACCCGGCGGTAGCCGAACACTACCGGATCATGAATGAGTACGGCGGGCCTACGCCGACCAACTTCACCATCTATGCCCAGACGATAGCGGAGGTAGCGGTGGAGGTGCTGAGCAAGTCCTGTGATAACCTCACGCGAGACGGACTGATGGATACACTGGAGTCCATCCAGGACTTCCACAGCGACCTGTTCCTGGACGAAGTGAACGTCTCCTTCTCCGAGACGGACCACACCGGTCTGCAAACCGGCAAGATGCTGCGGGTTGTGGCGGAGGACGGGAAGGGCAAGTGGGAGTACTTCGGCCCGCTATATGAGTTCGAGTAGGAGGAACGCGGCCAGGCCGAAGCAGGGCGCGAGGTGAGGCGTCCGGTGGCCGTGCGGGTTGGGCCGCGCCTTTTCACTTCTTAGCTGGCAGTGACTGGTAGTGGTGACGGGAGGGCAATGTAGCGGCCGCCGTCTGGGCGGGAGGCCTCCCGGGCCCACTGTAGGACCGCTGCCACTACCCTGGGGTCGAACTGCGAACCAGCGTTGCGCTCGATTTCCTCTATCGCCTGGCTATGAGAGAGGGCTGGGCGGTAGGGGCGATCGGAGGTCATTGCATCGTAGGCATCGGCCACCGCGAACACGCGTGCAGGAAGGGGTATCTCCTCGCCAGCAAGGCCGCGCGGGTAGCCCTTGCCGTCGAAGCGTTCGTGATGGCAGTAGACGATCTCGGCAACTTGGCTGAGGAAGCCGTCCCGTCCCAGTATCGAATATCCGTAGGCTGGGTGGCGCCTCATCTGTTCCCACTCGGTGACAGACAGGGGCCCTGGCTTCGTGAGGATGTCATCGGCCACGCCAAGTTTGCCCACGTCGTGCAGAAGAGCAGCCCATTTCAGGTGCTGCATCTCGTCACCCGTCATGCCCAGCCGCTGCCCCAGTTGCACAGCGAGGTCGGCGACCCGCCAAGAGTGGCCACCGGTAATCCCGTCCCTCAGATCGAGGGCCGAGAACATAACCTGCCAGAGGGACTCGTAGTTTTCCTCTACCTCTTGTATGTAGAGGGTGCTCTGGCGGAAGCGAGAGGTGAGGGTCAGCGCTTGGCCAGCGGCAGTAAAGGCCAAGATACCCAAGAGTGCCAAGAGAACTGCACTGGCGGCATAGTTCGCCGGGTTCGGTTCCTGCCATATCAGGAAGGCCGCTATCGTGGCGCTTGTCGTGAGAGCGCCGATGACCCACAACCAGCGCAGGCGGGGGCTGGCAGAATCGAGCCGCGTTTCGATCTGCGTAGTGATGCGCCGCGTCTCTCTGGAGCGGATCTCGCTTGCCATGATCCGCGTGTCTCCGATGCTTGACGTGGTCCTTTCACCTCCTGAGATGACTCGAGCCCCTCAGGGCCCTTCGATTAGGTAAGACGCGAGGAAGCGGCGCTTCGTTACCTTGCGCTGGCGGGATGATCCCGTTGTCGATTACATCGGCACGGAAGCTGAGGGGCGAGCCCTCGTGTCGCCCGCTGTCTTGCCGCGAGGGGCTACCCGCGCGGCAGGTCTAGGCCGCGCGTGGCGATGATGTTCCGCTGGATCTCATTGCTGCCAGCGTAGATGGTCACGCCCACCGTCCACAGGTACTGGAACTGAATGAGACCCTCCAAGGCGGCCCACTTCGACCCCTCTGCCAGTGGGCCATATAGGCCCAGGAGATGCATGCCGAAGTTGGCGATTCGCTGCTGGAGTTCGGTGGTGAAGGTCTTGGCTACCGAGCCCTCGTAATTGGGCATGAGGCCACGACTTGCCATCCAGACGATACGGTGGCTGAGGAGTTGGGCAACTTCCGTCTCGATGGTCAGTTCGGCCAGCTTGCGGCCGATCAGCGGGTCTTCAATAAGGGGCTGGCCATTCCGCTTGGTCTCTCTGGCGAACTGCACAAGGTCCTGGAGAACGTGACGGGTTTGGACAACATAGGCGCCAATGGCCGACCGTTCAAAGGCCAGGGTGGTAAGGGCCACGTGCCAACCCTGGTTCTCCTGGCCCACCCGGTTGCTCTTGGGCACGCGCACGTTATCGAAGTAGACCTCGTAGTAGTCAGCCCGCCCCGTCATATTGACGATAGGATTGATGCTGATGCCAGGGGAGCGCATGTCTACCAGGAGGTAAGAAATGCCGCGGTGCTTTGGTGCCTTGGGGTCTGTTCTGACCATAAGGTGTATCCAATCGCCGCGATGGGCCCTGGTGATCCAAGTCTTCTGTCCGTTGACTACGTAGTCATCGCCGTCGACCACTGCGCGAGTCTGGAGGCTGGCCAGGTCGGAGCCGGCATTGGGCTCGCTGAACCCCTGGACCCAGACAACCTCACTGCGGGCTATGGGCGGCAGGAAGCGTTGCCTCTGTTCTTCAGTGCCCTGGAACATCAGGCACGGCCCCACCATGTACACACCCTGGCCGTCCAGGATGGGCGCGTGGGCAGAGGCCATTTCCTCCTGGAACACCAGTTGGTGCATGTGGCTTGCGCCCAGGCCGCCGTATTCCTTGGACCAGGCCATGCAGAGCCATCCCTTGGCACCAAGCTTCTTCTCCAACTCCTTGGCTGCATTCCAGTGCTCGGGATTGTCCAGATCATAGTCGGTGAGAGTCCACTCCTTCCGAAGGAAGTCTCTTACCTCCTTGCGGAAGGCTTCTTCCTCTTCGCTAAACCGGAAGTCCATCGTTGCCTCCTTTGCGGCCGACGGCCCGCCGTGCGCAAGCTTTCTGGCGTGCCTGTAGCATTATACCAGGCGAAGGCGGCATCAAAGGATGGGCCGGACAGGCAGGACGAAGAAGCTCTACTCCGGCGTACCATTGGAGCGACGCTGGGCGGCGGTCGCCGGCCTTCGAGTCCAACGCTCTGGCGGGCTTGACAGCGGCCAGGGGCAGCGGTGAACATCGACCGAGGCGGTTTCTCGGAGACTGGAAGCCACGCCTATCGTGGAGATCAACGACATCGACCTGTGCTACGAAGTGCGCCTGGGGTGTGAGCGGCCCCACTCCAAGGGCGCAGAGGGTGACGGTCAGGGCACATTCAGATAGCGAGGAGGACCCATGAAGAGCTACACTGAATACCTGTGGTTCAATACGGGGGCGCGACGCCATCTGGCGAACATCACCGGCGAGGTCGACGCCATACTCCACAAGTCGGGCGTTCAGGAGGGCTTCTGCCTGGTGAGCGCCATGCACATTACCTCTGGCATCTGGGTCAACGACCACGAAGAGGGCCTGTGGCAGGACTTCTGGGAGTGGCTTGAGGGACTCGCCCCTTATCGGAAGGATTACAAGCACCATCGCACTGGCGAGGACAACGGCGACGCCCACCTGAAGCGGTCGTTGATCCACCATCAGGTCGTTCTGCCCGTCACCGCGGGCAAGCTGGACCTGGGGCCGTGGGAGCAGGTCTTCTACGCCGAGTTCGACGGCCAGCGCCGCAAGCGGGTAGTAGTCAAGATCATCGGCGAGTAACCACCCAATGCTGATATAATGTGTTTACATAGCCGCGGCCGATGACCGTGGTCGCGGTAGGGAGGAACAATGATAGCCAGTTCCATCGTTTGCTCTCCCTCTCCGTCTCTCTCGCCGCGGGTTCGCCGCCTGCGGCAGGAGTTCTTCTCGTTTGACTCGCGGGACTATTTCCGCAACGAGGTGCGTCCCTATACCAGCGGCCTGCCCTGGGATGCGGTCTGGTCGCCCCATAGCTGGACCGTCGTCCCCGAGCTGTATCCTCTTCTGGACGCTTACCAGGACAGCCTGCTGGCCGCCGCCGAGAGAGTGGAGCTTCCCGCGGGCTTCTGGCGGGAGCCGCTCGTCGTGCGACGGGCTCTCTTTTTCCAAACGGTTCTGGAGAGGCACCTGCCGGTCAAGATCCTGGATGGCGAGTTGATCGTTGGCTCTTACTTCAACACTGCCCTGTCCAAGACGCACACTAGGCGAGAGGGGCGGCGCTGGAGAAAGATGGTCGAGCGCTGCCTTCGGAAGGCGAAGGAACTCAATGGCTTGGGCGTCGGCAACTGCGGCGCCGTGCCCGGCCACATCATCCCCAACTACCCGAAGGTGCTGCGGCTCGGCTTTCGAGGGATCGTGGCGGAACTGGAGGAGAAGCTTCAACACGCGCGAGGCAAGAAGAGGAAGGACCTACTGCGGGCTCTGATCATCTCCTGCCAGGCAGCGGCGCTCTTTGCCTCGCGCTACGCGGCCGAGGCCGAGCGGCTGGCGGCGGATGAGCCTGACGAGAGCCGCAGCGAGGAGCTACGGCAGATCGCTGCCGTCTGCCGCAAGGTGCCCTGGGAGCCGGCGCAGTCCTTCCGCGAAGCGATCCAGGCCCTGTGGTTCACCCACATGCTGGTGATGGCAGCGGAATCATATCCTGGGCCCGGCCTTTCGCCCGGCCGCATCGACCAGTATCTCTACCCCTACTATCAGCGCGACATCGATTCGGGGCAGATAACGCGCGATGAGGCGCGGGAACTGCTTCAGTGCTACTGGATCAAGCACAACTACGCCTACGACTACCAGGGGCGGGTAGGGACTAACCAGGGGATCAGCTCCGGCTTTGGCCAGCTTGTCACCCTGGGCGGTCTGGGCCCCGAGGGCGAGGACGCCAGCAATCCCCTCACCTGGCTCATGCTGGACGTGATCGAGGACATGAACCTTCTGGAGCCAAAGCCCAACGTTCGCCTTCACCACGCCACGCCTGACGATCTACTCCAGCGGGTGGTGGAGCTTATCGCTGGGGCCCAGGGCTCTCCCTTCCTTCTCAACTTTGACGAGGCCGCCATACGGGGGCTCGAATGGCAGGGGCTACCCAGGGACGAGCTCTGGGACTACGCGCCGGTCGGTTGCCTGGAGAACACCTTGCAGGGCAACGATCGGTCGGGCACGGTGGACGTCAACCTGAACATCGCCAAGGCGGTGGAGCTGGCTCTGAACGACGGCAGGGACGTGCAGACAGGCAAGCGGGTTGGGCCAGCCACCGGCAACCCCAGGGGCTTCGCCGATTTCCCTGCCTTCTTCGCTGCCTTCAAGGCCCAGCTTAAGGCGCTCCTGGAGCGGTTGATCGACTGCAATAATGGAGCCGATGCCATCCGCGTGACCCTGGAGCCCACGCCCTACCTGAGCGCGCTGGTGGACGGCTGCGCCGACAGCGGCCGCGATATCACCGCCGGCGGGGCGGTGCACAACTACATCACGGTAGAGGGCATCGCCCTGGCCACGGCGGTGGACTCCTTGGTGGCTGTCAAGAAGCTGGTCTATGATGACAAGACGGTCAGCATGGACGAGCTATTGGCGGCCATCCGGGCCAACTTCGAGGGGCACGAGACGCTGCGCCAGACGCTGGTCAACAAGGCGCCCAAGTTCGGCAACGACGACTCCTATGTGGATGAGATCGCTCGGGAGGTGTCCCAGTTCTGGACGAAGGAGGCTTTCAAGCACACCTCGCCGGCCAGCGGACGGCGCTATCGGGGAGGCTATCTCTCCTGGAACTACTGGGTTGCTTATGCTCCCTCCACGGCGGCCACTCCGGACGGGCGCAAGCGGGGCACCTTCTTATCCAACGGCGTTTGCCCGGTCAACGGCGCCGACCGCCAGGGTCCTACAGCGGTCATCAAGTCGGTGGGCCACCTGGGGCTGGAGACAGCTCCCAACGGCGTCTCACACACCCTCAGCCTCAGCCCCTCCATGGTTCGAGATGCCGAGCATCGGGCTAAGCTGGCCGCCCTGCTGCGGGCCTACGGCCGAGTCGGCGGCACTTGCCTCCAGATCAATATGGTGGACCCTGCCACCCTGCGAGAGGCCCAGGCCGATCCGGAGACCTATCGCAATCTGCTGGTGCGGGTGACCGGCTACAACGCCTACTTCGTGATGCTGGGGAAGGAGATCCAGAACGAGATCATTGCCCGTGAGGCGCATGGGGTCTAGGTCGTTGACGGGTGCGCCTTGGCGGGCCGGTGGACCGAAGGGACGGCTGGAATCGCCAAAGGAGAGGAAATAATGCTGGACGCTGTGCTGACTGAGGAGCAGAAGAAGCTGCGGGACGAGGTGCGGGCTTTCGTGCGCGACGATGTGCCGCGTCAGCTCATCCTGGACATGGATGCTGAGCGGGTCACCTATCCCCGCCAGTTCCTAGAAGCGGCCGCCAGCCGTCGGCTGCTGGGCTTGCGCTTTCCCAAGGAGTACGGCGGCCGGGGGCTGAGCTGGGCGGACGAGGTACTGGCCCTGTCGGAAGTGGGCGTGCTGGGAGGCTCGTTGCCCTGTCTCTACTCTCTGGTCAGCATCGTCGGTGAGGCGTTGCACGTCTTTGGCACGCCGGAGCAGAAGGACAGGTGGTTGCGTCCAGCCCTCGAGGGCAAGCTCACCGTGGCCGAGGCCCTCACCGAGCCGCGGGGCGGCTCCGACTTCTTCGGGGCGACGACCACAGCGCGACGCGATGGCGATGTCTACGTGCTCAACGGCCAGAAGCGATTCATCGTGGGTGCCGAGGGTGCTGACTACTTCCTGGTGTATGCGCGCACCAACCCCGATGCCTCATCGCGCGAGGCTCTCAGCGCCTTCATCGTCGAGAAGGGGCCCGACGTCGAGGTTCAGCACGTCTATGGGCTGCTGGGCACGCGCGGCGGTGGCGCCGGGCGGGTGTACTTCCGGGACGTCTGCGTGCCCAGGGAGAACCTCATCGGCCGGGAGCACGGCGGGGCCGAGATCTTCTATCGGATGATGATCCCCGAGCGCATGACCAGCGCGGCAGGCGCTCTGGGTGGGATGCGGGCTGCTCTGGAGATCGCCGCCCGCTACAGCAACCAGCGCAAGGCTTTCGGCCAGAAGATCCGCGCCTTCGAGGGGGTTAGCTTCAAGGTGGCCGACAGCATTACTCTCCTCGACGCCAGCCGGGCGCTGGTCGACCTCGCCGCTCGCTGCATCGACGCCGGCGACGAAGCGGGCCGCGCCCGTCGCCTGGTGTCCGAGGCCAAGAAGTTCGCCACCGAGTCAGCCTGGGAGGTCATCAACCACGCCATGCAGATCATGGGCGGCATCGGTTACACCAATGTCTATCCCATTGAGCGACTGCTCCGTGACGCGCGATTGTCCATGATCTGGGTGGGCACCAGCGAGATCATGAATCTCATCATCCAGCACGAGTACTACCGCGAACTGGGCCTTCCCTCGGACGGCCGCGACGTAGAGGCCGATGCGCCTGAGGCCGACCAGATCGAAGAGAAAGTGTACGAGTGAATTATGCCCAGCGGCGTCACCTTCAACGTTCAGAGGTTCAGCACCGAGGACGGGCCGGGCATCCGCACCACCGTCTTCATGAAGGGCTGCCCTCTGCGCTGCAAGTGGTGCCACAACCCGGAGGGACTCTCTCCCCAGCCGGAGCTGGTGTGGTACGACGTGCGCTGCGTCGGTGCCCGCGAGTGCCTCACGGTCTGTCCCTACGACGCCCTGGAGCTGACGCCGGACGGGATGCGCCTGGATAGGGAGCGCTGCACAGTGTGCGGCCTGTGCGAGGAGGCCTGCCCCGCAGGCGCCCTGGAGGTTATCGGCCGGGAGTGGACAGCCGAGGAGCTCTACGCTGAGGTGGCCAAGGACTGTGCATTCTACGAGACGTCCGGTGGGGGAGTTACGGTATCGGGCGGTGAGCCCGTCATGCAGGCCGAATTCGTGGAGGCCTTTCTGCGCCTTTGTCGGGAAGGGGGAATACATACTGCCGTGGACACCTGCGGCCACGCCGACTGGGGGATCTACCAGCGGCTTCTCCCCTTCGTCGACCTCATGCTGTATGACCTGAAGATCATGGACAGGGAGCGACATCGGGAGGCCACCGGCGTCTATCCGGACCGCATTCTGGAGAACGCCAAGCGCATCGCCCAGAAGGGAACACCGATGTGGGTGCGCACGCCGGTCGTCCCCGGCTACACCGATGATGAGGACAACATTGCCCGTCTGGCCGTCTACATCCGCGACGAACTGAGCACCGTCGAGCGCTGGGACCTGTTGGCCTACACTAACCTTGGCCAGCCCAAGTATTGTCGTCTGAGCCTGCCCTATCCCCTGGACGGCGCAGAGCTGCTCACTCGGGCCAAGATGGAGCGGCTGCACACGGTGGCCCTCCGTGGCGGAGCGGACGTTGCCGTGTGGTCGGGGGCGGTGCGGGACTAGGAGCGCGAGGAGCGAATGTGGGTGACGCCAATCTGAGCCCAGCCATCGTCGAGGCCCTGGCGGGCGAGAGGACGCCGAAGTTCCTGGCCACCCTCAACGTCGAGGGCGTGCCCAACGTGGTGCCCATCATCTCGCTGCAGGCGGCGGACGAAAGCACTGTCATCTTCGGCGAGTTCATGATGTGGAAGACAAGGCGCAATCTGGAGGTGAATCCCCGCGTGTCCGTGGCAGTAATGACGGACAGCCAGGGCTGGGTCATTAAGGGGGAGTTCCTGGAGTTTCAGCGGAGCGGGCCCTACTTCGACCAGATCATGGCCGGCGACACGTTCCGTTACAACGCCTACGCTGGCATCCGCAACGCGGGGGTGATTCGGGTGGGGAGCGTGGTGCGGGCCTTCGCTCTATCTCGGCGTACGGTTCTGCTCGACATGGCCCGCGCCAAGTGGTTCGCCCGTCGCACCCGCAGGCGGGGCGTCGACGGGGTTACGGTCCCTATCCAGGTGCGGCAGAAGTTCGCTCGCCTTAAGGCCGCCAAGTTCCTGGCCTATCTGGATGGCGATGGCTATCCGGACATCGTGCCGGTTCTCTCCCTCATACCGGCCGATGAGCAGACCTTCGTCTTCAGCGGCGGCCCGGCGGTATCGGCCCTGACAGCGCTGAGCCCCGGCGCAAAGGTGGCGGCATCGGTGCTCACCTTCGAGCCGATCGCCTATCAGATAAAGGGCGAATTCCTGGGGGCAGAGCGGAGCCTAGGGCGATTGGCCGGGGTGGTCGGCGTCCAGGAGGTATACAGCGCCTCGCCGCCGCTTCCGGGCCAGCGGATCGCCTAGAGGTTGCCGAAGGATCGGGGGTTTGGTGGCGTTGCGCACCTGCACCTCCGCCAACAATCTGGTGGGCGTTGACCACTCGCGGCCGCGCTACGATCAGGTGGCCAAGGGCTTTGGCTGCTTTGGCGCCTACGTGGAAGATCCGGCAGAAATACGGCCCGCTCTGGAAGCGGCGCAGCGGTCTGGTCTGCCGGCGGTGATCCAGGTGGTGGTGGATCAGGAAGCCAACGTGTCCCCGCCAGGCCGGGCGGAGTTCCAGACGATCGGCGCAGTGTGAGAAGGCGAAGTCGATCTTCTTGGGGCCTCACGGCTGGTTCGTCCCGGCATATGGGTATTCAGCAGCCTTTGTTGGGAGGCGGAGCAAATGAGTGACTGGGCATCGAAGAGCTTCTGGCTAGGGGCGACACCCTACAAGGAGAATCCGGCTCTGGAGGAGGATATCCGCGCCGACGTGGCCATCGTGGGCGCGGGCTTCACCGGCTTGTCCACGGCCTACCATCTGCGTCAGGCCGACCCGTCGCTGCGAGTGGTTGTACTGGAGTCGGATGTCGTGGGCTACGGAGCCAGCGGCCGGAACGGTGGCTTCGCCATGACCTTGATGGGGCTAACCTTACCGTTGACGGTCAGGCGCTTCGGCAAGCAAAAGACACGCCAGGCTCACGATTTTGGGGTGCGAGCCGTGAGGCTCATCGGGGAACTGGTGGAGAAGCAGGGCATCGAGTGTGATTACGAAAAGAACGGCCTGCTCACGGTGGCCACCAATCCGGCCCAGGTGGATCGTCTCCAGGCGGAGATTCGCTTGGCACATGAGTTGGGAATCGAGGGGGTGCGCTGGCTGGATGCAGGTGAGCTGCGGGAGGAGGTGAACTCTCCCCTCTACATGGGGGCGAGAGAGGAGGAGGAGTGCGCCCTGGTGAACCCCGCCAAGCTGGTGCGGGGGATGAAGAACCTGGCCGAGGGTGCTGGCGCCGAGATCTACGAGCGCACACCTGTGGAGGCGGCTCACCTGAAGCCCCGCATCAGGCTGGAGACGCCTCAGGGCAGCGTTGCTGCGCAGAAAGTGGTGTTTGCCACCAACGCCTTCACTCAGCGCTTTCCCCAGCTTCATTCCAAGGCTTTCCCCATCTTCACCTACATCGTCCTCACGGAGCCCCTTAGCAAGCAGCAGCTATCCAGCATCGGCTGGGGAGACCGCCAGGGGATCGAGGACGCGCGTAACCTGATCCACTACTACCGGCTGACCGCCGACAACCGCTTGCTCATGGGCGGAGAGGATATCATGTACTACTACGGCGGCAAGGTGGGCATGGACGAGCACTGGCCTACCTTCCAGGATCTGGAGCGCACGATCAGCGAGACTTTCCCTGGGCTGACTGGCATTGGCATCAGCCATCGATGGGGCGGGCCGGTCTCGGTGCCAATAGACTTCTTCCCGGCGCTGGGCTACCTGGGCGGCGACCGGCGGGTGATCTACAGCCTGGGCTGTATTGGCCACGGGGTGGCGCCCACCAATCTCGCAGGGCAGATCCTGCGCGACCTGGTGAGGGAGCAGGAGACGGAGCTCACCGATCTGTTCTTCGTCAACCGACGGGTGATTCCTCTTCCGCCGGAGCCGATCCGGTTCGCAGTGGTTCAGGGTATCCGCAGGGGGATGAAGCTTCAGGACGGCTGGGAGCGGCGCAAGCAGCCAAAGCCGCAGGAACCCCTGCACCGGTCGCCCGCCTAAGCTGCGAGCTTTGGCCTGAACGGAGGGTATCTCCCCTCGGCGCGACATCTCCCCCGGCCGCTGACGGCGGTTCAGTCCACTGGAAGGGTCATCGACACGATGGGCTAAGGGGGGTGTTCGGAAGGTAGGCGGTTGGGCAGCCTCGCTACACTGTCTGGGCTGCCTTGGCATTGCCCAATTTTGCGCTGTAAAGGGAGATGTCTGCTAATCTCACCAGGTCGTCGACGGTCGTGGCGTCATCCGGACAGCTAGCTAGCCCAGCGCTCAGGCTCAGGTTAGCCGTGGCAGGATCATTCAGCTCGTTGAGCTTGTTGGCCATGGACTTCCTTATCCGCTCGAGTATGATCTGCGCCCGAGCTGAGTCGGTGTGCATCAATATGGCGGCGAACTCGTCGCCGCTGTAGCGACAGGCGATGTCTGAACGGCGCATTTGTCGGCGGATGGAATCGGCAGCAATGCGGAGGACCTTGTCGCCGGCTGCGTGCCCCTGAGCGTCGTTATAGCTCTTGAAGTTGTCGATGTCGGCGATCATGACCACGAGGCCGTGCTCGTAGCGCATGGCACGTTCGATCTCCTCGCCGAGGCGCTGGTGAAAGTAGGCGCGGTTATGCAGACCTGTGAGACCGTCAGTGATCGCTCTCAGTTCTGTCTCCGCCCGCAGGAGAGTGTTCTCCAGGGGCGGAGCAACGTGAGCAGCAACGGCCTGGAGGAGGTCCAGGTCCGACTCCTGGAAAGAAGAGCCCTCCGAAAAGGTGGTAAGCACCAGGCAGCCGAAGGGCCTTTCGCTGATGCCCAACGGTGCACACACGATGCCCTGAGGCAGGCCCGATTCTCCAGCGGCCTGTTTGAAAAGCTCCTCACCCTCAGGGCCGAGGCCTCCCGCTGCTGTAAGTTGCTCTTTCGAAGCATACACTTGCGTTTCGCCTGACTGGAAAGCCTCGCCGATCAGGTTTTCGCCGGGCTTGACCACCAGCTTGGACATCATCTTCTGGTCGAGACCGCGCACAGTGCGAACCTCCAGCAGGTCTCGACGCCGGTTGTAGGCCATGAGGAACCCGGCCTCCGCTTTCGGCAGGAGTTCGAGAGCGGCTTTCAGGGCTCTGTCAGCCGCTTCGTCAAAGTCGATGGCTGTGGCAGCGGCGTTCGATAGGTTGAGGAAGAGGCGAAGCTGGTCGTCGCGCTGCCGCACCTCCTTGACGAGGTGACTGAGCATTGTGGTATCTCGGGCTGTGCCTTCAATGGCCACCAGGTGGTCATTCTCATCATAGGTGGGCAAGAAGCTAAAGGTCAGCCATATTGTCTGGCCGTCTCTACGCAGGCACTTCAGGGCTAGCGGAGCTTCAGGCATGTTACCGGAAAGCATGGCTTTCCATACGGCGACGAAGGACTGCCAATGGTCGGGGTGGACAAGTCGACCGACGATCTCCGGGCCGGAGGCTAGCTCCTCCAGGGTGAAGCCCGTCACCTTCTCCCAGGCCGGATTGGCGTAGGTAAGGCCCTTCTGGATGTCTACCCGGAACACCAGGTCAGCGGTACGTTCGGCGAGTTGGCGATATCTTGTCTCAGCCTTCGCGACGCCTGTCTCGGCCGTTTCTTTGGCGAGAAGGGCGACGATCATCCGGTCGAAGTCTCTGGCCAGGGACTCGAAGTCTGCCGCCCCCGATACTTGGGGCCTGGTGGCGACATCTCCACTGGCAATTGCTCTGGCGCTCGCCTGAAGCGATGCCAGCGGTCGAAGAATGCTTCGCGTTAGCGTCAACGCCGACCAGCCGCCGACGATGAAGACGAGGCCGGCGGAACCCAGCAGTGCCCAAAGCAGCAGGTCTCCGTCGCCAGCCGTCGAAGGGAGGGCGAGGTCCATCTGGCGTTGCTGTTCGCTGATCAGTTCGGCGACCACCGGCCTCAGGCCAGCGATCGAGCTTTCTACCTGAGCGCGGGCGGTGGTGGCCTGTTCGGCAGCATCGACCTCTGTGAACATGAGCGCCCCTTCGCCCTGCAGCTCGATCTCCTCGATCTGCTTGGCGATGTCGGCCAGTGCGGCCAGCACTTGGGGGTCAGCGGAGTCACTTTGCAGAGCCTGGGCGTCCTCGACATCTACCTTAACCCTGGCAATGGAGTCACGGAACGTCTCGGCAAAGCTCCAGTCCTTGGTGACGGGAAAGGCCCGCAGGGTCTCGATCTGGAGGGTGAATTCGGCATCGATGTCGCGCAGGGCGGCGGTTGTAAGGGAGATCTTCTCTATGGCGCCCACGTCGACGTCACCTTCGTCGTTCCCAAAGCGGAAGACGGATACCAGGGAGATGCCAATGAGGAGCAACGCCAGCAGCGAGAACGTGGCGATGATGCGTGCCCGCACCGATCGCAGACCAGGCATTAGTCTGCCAACCTTTCCCCGACTACAACGAACTGCCTGCCACCCTCCGCCCGCCGTACAGGACGGTTTGGAGGGCGCATAACAACAGGTCAATATCCTTTGCTGTGCTCAATGAATGGACGCTAGTCCAGGGCAGTCCGTTACATGCTGGGCGGCCACGGTTGAAATCGCTGCCCGAGGTGCTATCATGGCAGAGGTGGGCTCGTAGCTCAGCGGCAGAGCGACCGGCTCATAACCGGTTGGTCGCAGGTTCGAATCCTGCCGAGCCCACCATTGGCTGGCCCTGGGGCCGCCGTATGGTATCATGCTGGCGGAGGCTCAGGGACGATGGCGGGTGGGCCCAGCCTGCTTCAGCAAGTACGGCACTTCTTGGCCGACTATCGGCCGCAGCGTCTTTCCCACGACAAAGCGACCGCGGCAGCGGTCCTTCTCCTCATCTATGAGAAGGCGGGCGAGCCCTATGTCGTCCTGACCAGGCGCACGGAGGACGTGGAGCACCACAAGGGGGAGACCTCCTTCCCCGGCGGCACCTTCGACCCCGATGACGGCGACATGCTCACCACAGCCCTGCGGGAGACGGAGGAGGAGATAGGCGTTCGGCCGGAGGACGTGGAGGTGCTGGGCCAACTGGACGACATCGTGACCATCACGGGCTTTCTGGTGAGCCCCTTCGTGGGCGTTCTGCGCAGG
>JAIVWR010000011.1:0-14497 GCA_048636435.1 Acidobacteriota bacterium
AAGCCCAAGGACCGGGAAGCCTTCAAGCAGGCCCACAAGGACGCTCTAAAGGCCATCAACGAGAGCGCCACTCTGGCGCCCCGTAAGGGCGGACTGTCGGTGTACGGCACCAACAGCCTCATGATGGCCGCGAACACTATCGGCGCCCTGCCAACCAAAAACGCCCAGTTCACCAGCTTTGCCAACGCCTTCAACATCAGCGGCCACCACATCCAGCAGACCATCCTGGTCGGCGACCCCACCTGTCACGCCTGCCCCGTCGCCTGCAAGAAGGAGGTCGAGACCGAGCCCGGCAAGTTCCACGTACGCATGGAGAGCGTCGAGTACGAGTCCGCCTGGTCCTTCGGTGCTCAGTGCAACAACGACAATCGCGACTCCATTCCCTTCCTCATCGACCTGTGCAATGACTACGGCATCGACACCATCGACATGGGCAACGTGCTGGCCATGACCATGGAGGCCAGCGAGAAGGAGTTGATCAGAGAGCGCGTGGGCTGGGGCGACGTCGACAAAATGGTGGAACTGGTGCACAAGACCGCCAAGCGAGAGGGCATCGGCAACACCCTGGCCAACGGCATCGAGCCGGCAGCCAAGGCCTTCGGCGACCCCAGCATTGCCATGTCGGTCAAGGGCCAGACCATCGCCGCCTATGACCCGCGTGGCATGAAGGGAATGGGAGTGGGCTACGCCACGAGTAATCGCGGCGCCTGCCACCTCCGAGGCTACACCCCCGCCAGCGAGGTCGTCGGCGTGCCGGAGAAGACCGACCCCCTGGCCTGGGAGGGCAAGGGCAAGCTGCTCAAGCTCTTCCAGGACTTTCAGGCTCTCTCCGACTCCTTCGGCATCTGCAAGTTCTCCACCTTCGCCGAGAATCCGGACCACTACGCCGCCCAGTACTCGGCGATGGTGGGCGTGCCGATCGACGCCGACGCTCTCCTCACCATCGGCGAGCGCATCTACAACCTGGAGCGCCACTACAACAACCTGGCCGGTTTCGGTGAAGGCTCCGACACCCTGCCCGCCCGCTTCCTCAACGAACCCTCCCAGAGTCCCCCCTCTCAGGGACACGTCTGCGAGCTGGACCAGATGCTCGAGGAGTATTACACGGAGCGCGGCTGGGTGAAAGGCGTCGTACCCGAGAAGAAGCTGAAGGCCCTGCAGATCATCTAGGGGTAGGTGAAGCCTACGTCTCACGTCGCGGTAGTTCGGCTGCATGCCTCCTTGCGAGAGCTGGCCGGTGAGCGCGATATCGAGGTAGCCCTGCCGGACGGCGCCGTTGTTCGCGATATCCTCAACCGGCTGGGGGAGCTACGACCCATCCTCGCCGAGCGTCTGCTGGATGAGGATGGCAACATTCCTCGATCCGTCAACGTGTTCGTGAACGGGAGAGACATCCGTGACCTCAGCGGGCTGAACACCCCTGTGACGCCAGACGACGAGGTGACCATCCTCCCCCCCGCCGCGGGCGGTTGACCGGGCTCCCCACCGTTGCGCCTAAGCCAGCGGCGGGCGGCGCAGGTGCCAGTCGGTGGCCTGCTCGTAGGCGTGAGCGACCCTGAGAACGGTCTCCTCGTCGAACCGCCGGCCGACGATCTGCAGCCCCACCGGCAGCCCCTGCCCGTCGAAGCCGCAGGGCAGCGAGATGGCCGGCTGGCCGGTCAGGTTGAAGGGGCAGGTGAAGTGATGGAGGTGCACCTCGCGCCCGCTGGCAGCCAGCTCGTCCTCGATCCTGGTGGCCGTGAAGGCCGTGGTCGGCGTCACCAGCACGTCGATCTTCGCGTACTGCTCTTCCACTTCGGCCCGAAGCTGCCGCTGGCTTTCCAGGCCCCCCAGATAGTCCACCGCCCGTAGCTGCAACCCCAGTTGCAGCCGCAATCGCACCTGCTCGCTGAAGTCGTCCGGCCGCTCCTCCAGGTTCCGGCGGTGGAAGGCCGCCGCCTCCGGCCCCGCTATCGCCAACCAGATGGCAGCGGCCTGCTGCAGCCTGGGAACCTCCACCTCGACCAGCGAGGCGCCCAGGCCCTCCAGCGTCTTCAGAGCCGCCCGAAAGCTTGTCTCCACGTCCTTATCCAGGCCCGAGAGCACGTCCTTGTCGGGCACTCCGACCCGCAGCCCCCGCACCTCGCCGCTCAGAGCCGCCACGTAATCCGGCACGGGCACGTCCTCGGTCGTGGGGTCATCTGGGTCGGGCCCTGCGATGGCCTGAAGCACCAGCGCGGCGTCCTCTACCGTGCGTGTCATCGGCCCGGCGTGGTCCAGCGAGCCGCTCAGAGGGACGACGCCGTGCGTGCTCACCCGGCCGAAGGTCGGCTTCAGCCCGACGATGCCGCACATGGAGGCCGGCATCCGGATCGAGCCGCCCGTGTCCGACCCCAGCGAGCCCAGGCAGAGGGAGGCGGCCAGCGCCGCGCCTGACCCGCCGCTGGAGCCGCCCGTGATTCGCTCCAGCGCCCAGGGGTTGTGAGCCGGCCCGAAGTGCGAGACCACCGTGGTTGTCCCAAAGGCCCACTCGTGCATGTTCAGCTTACCCAGCAGCACCACGCCCTGCTCCCGCAGCCGGCGGATGCAGGTGGCGTCCTCCGCCGGAACGTAGTCGGCCAGGATCTTCGAGCCCGCGGTGGTGCGAATGCCCTTGGTCTCATAGAGGTCCTTGATGGCGAAGGGGATGCCGTCCAGCGGCCCCAGCCGCTTGCCGCGGCCGAGTCGTTCCTCCGCCGCTCTTGCCTCGGCCATCGCCAGCTCCGGCAGGAGGGTGACGAAAGCGTTCAGCTTCGGCTCCAGGGCCTCGATGCGCTCCAGGCAGGCCCGCGTGAGCTCCACGGGCGACAGTTCGCCCGCCTCGAACGAGCGGGCGGCCTCGACTATGGTGAGTTGGACGAGCTGGTCAGCCTTCATGCTGCGCTGGGCCTCCTCCCCTTGAAGTGGTGCCTGGCTGGCATCTCCATATAGCCCTGCCCCAGCCAGCTTGTCAACTATCCTGGCGCAGGGCGCTTGTGCCACAGATGCTGAGCCAATAAACTTGATCTTGGGGTCTGCTTGAACCTCCAGGCCGCCACCACCGTGAGACAGCGCACAATCCTCCAGATAGGCTGCCTGGAGATATAGCAGGCCACTGCAGTTGAGAGCGAAGAACCCCGGCATCAGGAGGGCGCCGTCGCAATGGCAAACCTTATCATCGAAGCTACGGATGTGGTCAAGACCTACGACACCGGCTATTCCAAGGTGCCGGCCCTGAGGGGCGTCTCCCTCTCGGTCGAGCGGGGCGAGATGGTGGCCATCATGGGCCCTTCCGGCTGCGGCAAGACCACCCTCCTCAACTGCCTCAGCGGCCTCGACGACATCGACAGCGGCCGCGTCACCGTCGAGGGAACCGACATCAACCGTCTGTCCGACAACGCCAAGACCGAATACCGCGCCCGCAACATGGGCTTCGTCTTCCAGGTCTATGACCTCCTGCCCATCCTTTCGGCGGTGGAGAACGTGGAGCTCCCCATGTTGGTTTCGGGCACGGGAGCCAAGAGGGCCCGCGAGGCCGCCATGCACGCCCTGGACTTCGTCCATCTCGCCGACCGCGCCGGCCACAGACCGGCCGAGCTCTCCGGAGGCGAGCGCCAGCGAGTCGCCGTGGCCCGCTCCCTGGTCAACGATCCAGCCATCGTCTGGGCCGACGAGCCCACAGGCGCCCTCGATAGCACCAACGCCGAACAGATCATGAACCTGCTGCGGGAGCTGAACGAAACCGGCAGCCAGACCTTTGTCGTGGTCACCCACGACCCCAAGATGGCTGCCTACGCTCAGCGCATCGTCTACATGGTGGACGGCCTGATCGTGGACGAAAAGCGCACCAAGGAGCCCTCCCATACAGCCCCGGCCGAAGAAGCCTAGATAGAGATCGCCAATGGACGAACTGTTCGGCCTCTCGATGGACTACATCATGTACGCCCTGCTGATCTTGCTGGCGATCTCGCTGTCCACCGTGGCCTATGTGGTGTTGCGCAACCGCATCATGTTCAAGATGGGCGTGCGCAACATCCCCCGCCGCATGGCCCAGACCGTCCTCATCGTCATCGGCCTCATGCTCAGCACCCTCATCATCTCCGCCGCCCTCACCACCGGCGACACCATCGACCGCAGCATGACCACCTGGGTCTATAACCTGGCAGGCCACCTCGACGAGATCGTGGAGTTCGATGTGGAGATGACCGGCAACGGGGCGGCTGAGCCCTTCGTCCCCGAATCCACCGTCGCCGAGCTCGAGGCTGCCCTGGGCGACGACCCCGACATCGACGGCATTGCCCCAATCCTCTTCGAGCCGGTGCCGGTCATCAACCCGCGCACGGGCCTCAGCACCCCCTCGGCCTTTCTCACCGGCGCGGACCCCGAGCGCATGGACGGTTTCCCCGACATCGTCTCTCTCGACGGCAAGGTGCTCGACCTCGGTGCCCTCGCCCCCGACGAGATCTACCTGAACGAGAGCGGCCAGGAGGAGCTTGACGCTCACCCGGGCGATACCCTTCAGGTTTTCGTCGCCGGAAGTCCTGCCCTCTTTACAGTGGTGGAGATCGTCAAGGACAAATTCATCACGGGCGCCATCACCACCGAGGAGGGCCAATCCCAGGACGGCATGGTCACCCGCCTGGACGTGGCCCAGCGCCTCTTCGACCGCGAGGGGGAGGTCGACTTCATCGGCATCTCCAACCGCGGCGGAGTGCGCGACGGCATGGCCCTCTCCGACACGGTCGCCGCGAAGGTGGAGGCCGCCCTCACTAACACCAACCTGAGCGTGGAGACGATAAAGCAGGACTTCGTGGAGATGGCCGAGCTCGTGGGCAACATCATGTCCACCATGTTCCTGGTCATGGGCCTCTTCTCTATTGCTGCCGGCATCCTCCTCATCTTCATGATCTTCGTCATGCTGGCGGCAGAGCGAAAGCCGGAGATGGGCATGGCCCGTGCCGTGGGCAGCAAGCGCAGCCAGATCGTCCACGCCTTCCTCTCGGAGGGCATGGCCTACAACCTGGGCGCGGCATTGGTCGGTGCCGGCCTGGGAGTGCTCGTGGCCATCGCCATGACCCGAGTCATGGCCAGTATGTTCGCCCAGATGAACATCAGCATCACCCCCTACGTCACCCCCCGCAGCCTGATCATCGCCTACTGCCTGGGGGTCGTGGTCACCTTCATCACTGTCGTCATCTCCTCCTGGCGGGTGAGCCGCCTCAACATCGTGCGGGCCCTCCGTGACATCCCCGAGCCCACCTACCGCCGGGCGCGACTCCGCACGCTGATCCTGGGCATCATAGCCATCCTGCTTGGGGCACTCATCGCCTGGAGCGGCGTCAGTAGTGGAATGCTTGCCCCGTTCACCCTCGGAGTGTCCATCTCCTTGCTAGGTCTCATCCCGGTCATGCGCTACTTCGCCCTGCCGGAGCGACCCGTCTTCACCATCGTCGGTCTGGCCCTTCTGGCATTCTGGGCCCTCCCCGAGGGGCCCCTCGAGTACCTCCTGCCCGAGATGGAGTCCGACATCGAGATGTTCTTCCTCTCCGGCATTTTCATGGTGGCCGCCGCCACCTTCGTCATCGTCTACAACGCCGACATCCTCCTCCACGCCATAGAGCGCGCTGGCGGCTGGCTTGGCCGCCTCCTGCCCGCCCTGCGTATCGCCGTCGCCTATCCCCTCGCCAACAAGTTCCGCACCGGCATGACCATGGCCATGATCGCCCTGGTGGTCTTCGCCGTGGTGATGATGTCCATCATGAACACCAACTTTAACGCCCTCTTCCTCCGCGACGACGCCCGCGGCGGCTGGGACATTGTCGTCACCGAGAACCCCAACAACCCCATCGGCGACCTGAACGCCGCCCTGGACAAGGAAGGCTCAGTGGACACCGGCCAGTTCGCCGCCGTCGGCGCTGTGCGCCACCCCGACCTCTTCGTCGGCGCGGAGCTGCGGCGACCTGGCGGAAGGCACGAGTGGGAATCCTATCCAGTGCTGGGCGTGGACGACGCCTTCGCCCGCGAGTCCCAGATCAGGCTCCAGACACGCGCCCGCCAGTACGCGGACGACGCCGCCGTGTGGGAGGCCCTCCGCACCACGCCCCGCCTGGCGGTGATCGACGCCTTCGCTGTCTCCGAGGGCCACTTATCCGTAGGCGGCCCCGAGTTCCACGTCGAAGATTTCAACGAGACCGCCGAGCTGATGGACCCCCTGACCCTGCAGCTGCGCGACCCGACTAGTGGCAAGCCGGTAACCCTCTCCCTCATTGGAGTTATCGATTTTGGCGCCAGCGCCAACTTCTTCGGCCTCTACACCTCAGAGCAGACCTTCAACGAGGTCTTCGGTGAGCCCGAGTTCTCCCGCTTCTACGTGAAGGTGCAGCCCGGCGTGGACCCCGGCGACACAGCCAAGGCCATCGAGTCCGCCCTGGTCACCACCGGCGCTCAGGCCGTGTCCCTGAAGGACCAGATCGAGGAGCAGCAGGCCACCTTCAACAGCTTCTTCTACCTGATCCAGGGCTTCATGGGCTTGGGCCTGCTCGTAGGCACGGCGGCCGTCGGCGTTATCTCCTTCCGCTCGGTGGTTGAGCGGCGCCAGCAGATCGGCATGCTCCGAGCCATCGGCTACACTCGCGGCAGCATCGCCCTCAGCTTCATCATGGAGTCATCGTTCATCGCCCTGCTCGGCATCGCCACCGGCGTCGGTCTGGCGGTGCTCCTCTCCTTCAACCTCCTCCAGAGCGACGAGATGTCCAACGTCGACATGGGCTTCATCATCCCCTGGTGGCAGATTCTCCTTACCGCCGCCTTCGCCTACGGAGCCTCTTTCCTGATGACCATCCTCCCCTCGCGCCAAGCGTCGGGCATCGTCATCGCCGAGGCCATCCGCTACGAGTAGGCACGGCCCTTGTTTGCGGTTGACAAGGCGCTAGCCACGCGCCATCATTGGCTCCGAGACCACAGTCATCGATCCGGCCAGCCTGGCCGTATCCACTGAGAAGGAGGATGCCATGGCCACAGGCTATCCCGCCACCCTGGACGTACCCGTCCGCGAGAAGATCCCCAGAGATCAGGCCATTCTGCACACCATCCTCGCGATCGTCTTCTACTGGCTGGCGGCGGGAATCCTCGGTTTCTTGGCGTACATCATCGCCCCCATCGTCATAGCCATACGGGTCCGCTCCAAGGGCGGCGAGAAGTTCATCGAGGAGGACGGCGCAGAGTTCGCACGCTACGGCAAGCTATTCATGGCCATCTACACCTACATTTACTTCCTCGCCGATGAGCCTCCGGAGAAGGCCATAGAGAGCACCGTCAAGGTCGACTTCCAGCCCAGCGGCAACCCCACGTGGCTCCATGCCCTCTTCACCCAGATCCTCCTCATCCCTCACGGGCTGGTGCTGGGCCTGCTGGGGCTGGCCTTCATCGTCATCCTCCCCTGGACGGCCATCGTCGCCTTGGTCAACGAGCAGTACGCTAAGCAGTTCTACTCGTTCGTCTTGAACTACCTCCGCTGGCAGACCAGGGTGACCGCCTACCTCTTCTCCCTCACGCAGGAGTACCCGCCCTTTGCCTGGGAGTAAAGAGACGCCCGTGGCGGCGGAGCCCGGCCGTAGACGGTAGCCGCGACGCCTAAAGCGCACTCTGTGAAAACACCCGCTCCTGCCAACCTCGGCCGAACGAAGCCCACCAGCGCCGTGGGCTGGCGCTCTTTCGCGCTGGCCCTGACGACCATCGCCCTCCTGACCCTCGCTCTGGCGGCCTGCCAGGAAGGGGAGCCCCAGGGGCCACCAACCATCGACCTGGCTCGCCAACGCCCCGCCCTGAGTCTGTTCGGCGCTCAGGCAAGCGATAACGTCAGAGCCGTGGCCGCCGGCGACGTCAACGGCGACGGCCATCAAGATATCATCGTCGGCGCCTTTAACGCCGATGGCCCCCAGGACAGCAGGCCCGATTGCGGCGAGACCTACGTCATCTTCGGCCCGGCCGATAGGGGCCAGACCATCGACTTCGCTGAGGGCCAGCAGGACGTCACCATATTCGGCGCCGACAGCGGTGATTCCTCCGGCTTCGCCGTGGCCGCCGCCGACGTCAACGGCGACGGCATCGACGACATCCTGGTCGGGGCGCTCCTGGCCGACGGCCCCGGCAACGAGAGGCCCAACGCCGGCGAAGCCTACGTGATCTTTGGCTCGCCCACCCTCGCGCCGACCGTAGACATCGCTCTGGGGGAGCAGGGTCTCACCCTGTTCGGCGCAGAGGAAGAAGACCGCCTGGGCGCATCCCTGGCCAGCGGCGACGCCAACGGCGACGGCCTCCAGGACATCTTGTTCGGCTCCTTCCTGGCCGATGGGCCGGAAAACGCCCGCTATCAGGGGGGAGAGGCGTATCTGATTTTCGGCTCGCCATCCCTATCCGGAGCCAGGGACATGGCCCGGGGCGAGCACGATCTCGCCCTCATCGCCGCCGAGGCCGACGATCAGCTAGGCCACCACCTGGCAATGGGCGACCTGAACAACGACGGCATCGACGACCTCATACTGGCCGCATTCAGGGCCGACGGCCCCGACAACGCCCGCGAGGACGGCGGCGAGGTCTATGTCATCTTTGGCTCCACCTCTCTCACCGGCGTTCTGGACCTCGCCTCCACTCCCCCCGATGTGACGGTGGCCGCTGCCGATAACGAGGACCACTTGGGCCATGCCGTCGCCTCGCGGGACGTCAACGGCGACGGCATCGACGATCTCCTCATCACTGCACCCAGAGCCGATGGGCCGGGCAACGCCCGCGACAGCGCCGGCGAAGCCTACGTTATCTTCGGCTCGCCGTCCCTGGCGGGCTCGTTCGATATCGCCCTGGGTGAGCAGGACGTGACCATCCTCGGCGCCGACGCCGGCGACCGTCTGGGCACGTCCCTGGCCGGCGGCGACCTGAACGGCGACGGTGTGGACGACATCGTCCTGGGGGCGGAGAGAGGGGACGGGCCCGACAACGACCGGCAGGACTCGGGCGACGTGTACATCGTGCTCGGCTCCGTTTCCCTGAGCCAGACGGTGGACATCGCCCTGGGTGACCACAGCGCCGCCGTCTTCGGCGAGCAGCAGGGAGACGCCTTCGGCCTGCAACTGGCAGCGGCGGACTGGGACGGCGACGGCCAGGCCGACGTGCTGGCGGCCGCTCGCGCCGCCGACGGGCCCGACGGCACGCGGGAGGACGCCGGCCAGGCCTACGTCATCCCCATCGGCCCCCGCCTCAAGTAGCACCAGACCCGTGCAAAAAACTAGGCCCCCTCTCACCAGGGGCCTCTTGCTGTGCTGGATCAGGCTGGCGCCGCTACCGCCAGATGCCGGGGATGACCGTCGAGCAGGAGGGACAGCGACCGCCCTCCTCCACGCGATACTGCCTCACCTGAAAGCCCACCCGCTCCACCAACGGCTCGTTGCAGTTGTGACAGTACGTGTTCTCCAGCGAGCGCACCATGCCCGGCAGGTTTCCGGCGTACACGTAGCGGACGCCCGCCTCCTTGCCGATGCGAGCCGCCCGCAGGAGCGTTTCCGGCGGCGTGTTTTCGGCGTCGGTCATCTTGTAGTTCCTGTGGAACGCGGTCACGTGCCAGGGAATGTCGGGCGAGACCGACGCCAGGAAATCGGCGGCCTCCCGCAGCTCATCGTCCGAGTCGTTGAAGCCGGGCACCACCAGCGTCACCACCTCCACCCAGAAGCCCATCTCCACCGCCATACGGATGCCCTCCAGGACGTTCGCCAGCTTGCCCCCCAGGGAGCGATAGTTCTTGGCGGACATGGTCTTGAGGTCCACCTTGAAGCAGTCCAGCCAGGGCCGCAGGTACTCCAGCACCTCGCGCGTGGCGTTCCCGTTGGAGACGTACAGCGTCTTCAGGCCCTTTTCCTTCGCCAGGCGAAAGATCTCCACCGCCCACTCAGAGGTGATAAGCGGCTCGTTGTAAGAGCTGCCGACGATTTCGGCGCTTGTGCGCACCGCACCGGCCACTATCTCCTGAGCGCTGATGGCCTCGGGGACGTGGCCGGCCACCGGGTCGCGCAGGGCCTGAGAGCTGAGCCAGTTCTGGCAGTAGGAGCAGTGGTAGTCGCAGCCCAGCATGCCAAACGTGAGCGTGCTGGAGCCGGGCAGGACGTGGTAGAAGGGCTTCTTCTCGGTTGCGTCGCTCTGAAGAGCGGCCACGTACCCACTGGGCACGAACAGCTTGCCGCCCCGGTTGAAGCGCACCTTGCAGACGCCCCGCAGCCCGTCGAGAATGACGCAGCGATGGCCGCAGGCGTAGCAGCGAACCTTGTTGTCCGCCAGCCGCTCGTACAGCTCGCCCTCTTTCGTGCGAGCGTCCAGGATATCGGCTAAGGTAGCAGTCGTCATACCATCCACCACTATTATAGCATCGGCCGCTGTTCCCACCCGCAGGCGCATGCTACCATACAGACCTGATCGCCAGATAGGAGGCCGCGTTTGCCCGAATACGTCCTCGCCCTCGACCAGGGAACCACCAGCTCGCGCGCCATCCTCTTCGACCGCCAGGGCCAGCCCGTGGCCAGCGCTGCTCACCCCATCCGCCAGATCTATCCCCACAGCGGCTGGGTGGAGCACGACCCCCAGGAGATCTGGCAGTCGCAGCTGGCCTCGGCCCGCGAGGTGCTCGAGGCCGCTGGCGCCCGCGCCTCGCAGCTTGCCGCTATCGGCATAACCAACCAGCGCGAGACCACCATCCTCTGGGATCGGCAGACCGGCGAGCCGCTGGCCAACGCCATCGTCTGGCAGTGCCGCCGCACGGCCCCCCTCTGCCAGGAGCTCAAGGCGCGGGGGCTGGAGCCCTCCTTCCGTCAGAAGACGGGGCTGGTCATCGACCCCTACTTCTCGGGCACCAAGGTCGCCTGGATGCTCGATAACATCCCCGGCGCTCGCGCCAGCGCCGAGCGCGGCCAGCTCCTCTTCGGCACCGTGGACTCCTGGCTCCTCTACAAGCTGACCGGCGGCCGCGTCCACGCCACCGACTACACCAACGCCTCCCGAACCCTCATGTTCAACATCTCCCGCCTTGCCTGGGACGAAGACATCCTGGGCGAGCTGGCCGTTCCTCCTTCCCTCCTGCCGACCGTTCTTCCCTCCTGCGGCGTCTTCGGCGAGACCGAGCCATCCCTTCTTGGCGCGGCCCTCCCCATCGCTGGCATCGCCGGCGACCAGCAGGCCGCCCTCTTCGGCCAGGCCTGCTTTCAGGTGGGCATGGGTAAGAACACCTACGGCACCGGCTGCTTCGTCCTGATGAACGTCGGCCACGATAGCCTCCCCCTGGGCTCCTCGCTGGTCACCACCATCGCCTGGGGCCTGGGCCAGGGGGTGGAGTACGCCCTCGAAGGGAGCATCTTCATCGCCGGGGCCGCCGTGCAGTGGCTGCGAGACGGCCTGGGCCTGATAGCCACCGCCGCCGAGAGCGAGGCGGTTGCCGCCAGCGTGCCCTCCAGCGAGGGCGTGTACCTGGTGCCCGCCTTCGTCGGCCTGGGCGCCCCCCACTGGGACCCGCGGGCGCGCGGCGCCATCGTCGGCATAACTCGCGGCACCACCCGCGCCCACCTGGTGCGGGCCACCCTGGAAGCCATCGCCTTCCAGACGCGCGACGTCATCGAAACGATGGAGAGCGAGTGCGCCCTGACCCTCCCCGAGCTGCGGGTGGACGGCGGTGCCGCCGCCAACGACCTCCTGATGCAGATCCAGGCCGACATCCTCGGCCGAGAGGTGGTGCGCCCGGCCGTTACGGAGACCACCGCCCTCGGCGCCGCCTACCTGGCCGGTCTTGCCGTGGGCTTCTGGCAGGGCCAGGACGAGCTGGCCGGCAAGTGGCGCGTGGACAAACGGTTCCAGCCCCGAATGGACGCCAGCCAGCGCGAGGAGCTGTACCAGGGCTGGAAGAGAGCGGTCGAGCGAGCCAAGGCCTGGGCCAGCGAGTAGCCCAAGGCCAGCCCTTCCTGTGGCGACAAGCCCCGCCGAATGCTAGACTGGATATAGCCATGGCTGACCGTAAGCTCGTCCGCGAACTGCAGGCCATTGTCGGCCGCGATGGCGTCATTCATGCGCCAGAGGACCTCCTGGTCTACGAGTACGACGCCACCATCGAGCGCGGCCTCCCCGACGCCGTCGTCCTTCCTACCACCGCCCAGCAGGTCTCGCAGGTGGTGAAGCTGGCCCGCCGTCGTGGCCTGCCGGTCGTCGCCCGAGGGGCGGGTACCGGCCTCAGCGGCGGCGCCATCCCTGCCGCCGGCGGCCTCATGCTGGTGATGACCCGCATGAGGCGCATCCTCGATATCGATGCGGAGAATCGCCTGGCAGTCGTCGAGCCGGGCCTGGTGAACCTCGACCTCAGCGTCGCCTTGAGCCCCTACGGCCTCTACTACGCCCCCGATCCCTCCAGCCAGAAGGTCTGCACCCTGGGCGGCAACGTAGCTGAGAACGCTGGCGGCCCCCACTGCCTGGCCTACGGCGTCACCACCAATCACGTGCTGGGGCTGGAGGTGGTCCTGGCCGACGGCCAGATCGTCTGGCTGGGCGGCAAGACCGCCGACCGCCCGGGCTACGACCTGCGCACCCTGGTGATAGGCTCCGAGGGCACCCTGGCCATCGTCACCAAGATCATCGTGCGCCTTCTGCCCTTGCCGGAGGCCACCGTCACCCTGCTTGCTATCTTCAACGACATGGAGCAGGCCAGCCAGACCGTCTCGACCATCATCGGCAAGGGGATCCTACCGGCCGCCTTGGAGATGCTCGACAAGGTGACCATGCGCGCGGTCGAGGAGGCCGTCCACGCTGGCTATCCCCCCGACGCCGATGCCGTCCTCCTCATCGAGGTCGAGGGCTGGCAGGACAGCGTGGGCGAGCAGGCTGAAGCCATACGGACTATCTGTGACAGCGCGGGCGCTCGCGAGGTGCGAATCGGCTTCACCCCCACCGACCGCGAGGCCCTGTGGGCGGGACGAAAGGGAGCCCTGGGAGCCCTCGGCCGCCTGGCCCCCAGCTACTACATCCTCGATGGCACCGTGCCTCGCAGCAAGCTGCCCCAGGTACTGCGCGGCGTCTACGAAGTCGCCGAGAAGTACGGATTCCCCATCGCCAATGTCTTCCATGCTGGCGACGGCAACCTCCACCCCAACATCGCCTTCGATGAGTCTCAGCCCGGCCAGGCCGAGAAGGTGCTGAAGGCGGGCGCGGAGATCATGCGCCTCTGCGTCGACGCCGGCGGCACCATCACCGGCGAGCACGGCGTCGGCATGGAGAAGCGCGACTTCATGCGCTGGATCTTCTCCGACGATGACCTTGAGGCCATGAAACGCATTCAGGTGGTTTTCGCGTCGGAGCAGCGCTTCAACCCGGGGAAGATCTTCCCCGCCGCCATCGGCAGCGGCGAGATCACCTCCCGCCACAGAGCGGTCACCCAATCGCTGGGGCCCGACGCCTCTATCTAGACTGGAAAAGGGTAGCGTCTTGGTAAAGGAAAGCCTTCTCCACAACCTCCTCGAGTCTGCCCTGGGCAGTCAGCGCGTCTTCCCGCGGGAGGAAGCCGCCAGCTACGCCGTCGACGGCCTCATCCCTCAGGTGGTGGCCATGCCGGTGACGGTCGAAGAGGTGGCCGAGGTGATGCGCCTGGCCAGTCGAGAAGATGCAGCGGTCATCCCCTGGGGCGGCGGCACGGCCATGAGCCTGGGCAACATCCCCCGCCGCTACGACATCGCCCTCTCCCTCTCCCGCCTGAACCAGGTTGTGGAGTACGAACCCTCTGACCTCACAGCCACCGTTCAGGCCGGCAAGACCCTGGCCGATTTCCAGCGTCACCTGGCCGAGCGCGGCCAATCCCTTGCCCTCGACCCACCGTCGGCCCAGGAGGCCACCATCGGCGGCATACTGGCCGCCAACGCCTCGGGTCCTTCCCGCCACGCCTACGGCACCGTCCGCGACCTCATCCTGGGGATACGCGCCGTACAGGCCGACGGCCGCATCATCAAGGCCGGTGGCCGCGTCGTCAAGAACGTCGCCGGCTACGACCTCAGTCGCCTGTTCATCGGCTCCTTGGGCAGCCTCGGCATCATCGTCGAGGCGTCCTTCAGGCTGGCCCCCGTGCCCAGCGCCGAGAGGACGGCGGTCGTCTCCTTCCCCTCCGCCCAGGAGGCCTGGCGGTTCGCCGCCCAGACGGCCAACCTCGGCCTGCGCGCCGTGGAGTTGCTCAACGCCGAGGCAGTCAGGCAAGCCACCACCCCCAGCGCGCCAGCCAAGGATGGCTACGCTCTCGTGCTTGCGGCGGCCGGCGAGCCCGCAGCGGTGGAGCGCTCCCTCAAGGAAGTAGGCGAACTCTCCCGCCAGGCGGGCGCCGCCTCCCTCGCAGAAGTGGATGAGAGCGCCCAGGGCCAGCTCTGGCAGGCCATCGCCGGCCTCGCCCGACCTTCGCCCAGCGACGCCGCTCTGGTCTGCAAGGCGGCCGTCCTGCCCT
>JAIVWR010000012.1:0-14484 GCA_048636435.1 Acidobacteriota bacterium
TGGCCGCCCGTAGCGTAGGCACGGTTTGATGTCGACTCGTGCCTACGTTACCACTGGACGAACATGGGCATGATCACGTGGACGTAGTTGTCCTGGCCCACCGGTTGCAGGACGCCGGGGCTGGAGGGGCCGGACGTCTCCAGGGCCACCTGACTGCAATCCAGCACCTGGAGCACATCCTGGAGGTACCTGCTGTTGAAGGCGATCTTAGCCTCCTCACCCTCCATGGAGGCATCGATCTCGCCGCGGTTATCGCCGAGCTCCTCGGCCCGAGCGGAGATGACCAGCTTGCCTGGCGATAGCTCCTCGCCCGGCATGACCTGGACGCGGATGATGCCGCTACCGTCGCGGGCGAAGATAGCGGCGATACGCGTCTCCCGCAGGAACTCGGCCACATCGACAACGGCGCGGCAGGTGTGGTCCTTAGGGATTAGCTGGCTGTAGTTGGGGAAGGTGCCCTGGATAAGCTGGGCCACCAGCTCCGCGTTCTTGAGGCGAAACAGAACCTGGCTGCGGCTGCTGTTGATCGTCATCTCGATGGGCTCTTCCTCATCGGCCAGGAGGCGGTTGACCTCTCGCATCGCCCGAGCAGGAATGATCACCTCAGTACGCTCGGACGCCTCCTCCTCCAGAGAGAGGGTGTGCACGGCCAGGCGGAAACCATCGGCAGCGGCCAGGGTGAGGTTGCGCTCCTCCCTGAGGAGATGAATGCCCGTAAGCACCGGACGGGTGTCGTCGGCGGCAGCGGCGAACTCCACCTGATTGATGGCTGTGCGCAGGCTCAGAGGATCGAGAGTAAGGGACACCCCTTCGCGGATAGCGGGGATGGGGGGGAAGTCGCTCGCATCCATGCCAGCCACGGCAGCCTCATTGCGGGCGCAGACAATGCGCAACTGCCTGGCCCTCGGCGCCAGGCTCATTTCGATGCTCTCGTTGGGCAGGGAGTTGACGAAATCGCCCAGGAGGCGGGCAGGCACGGTAATCGCCCCCTCCTCCTCCACCTTGGCGCCAATCCAGGAGGTGATGGCGATCTCTAGATTAGTCGCCGCTAGTTTGAGCCGACCATTGTCGGTGGCGATGAGGACATGAGAGGTCTGAGGCAGTGTGCTGCGAACTGCCACCGCTCGGCCAACAATGGAGAGGCCCTTGGAGAGATTCTCTTGCAGACAAGAAACATTCATGACAACCACCTATCGTCGTGTAGTCAGGTGAGTATACGGTTAGACAAAAGTATACACCAACCCCGACAGGCAAACAAGACGGATTAGGCCTCCTATGGCCGCTGGCCCGGGAGTGCAGCCAAAAGGTCCCGCAGACTGCCAACCTGGAGGTCAGGCTCGGGCATGCCCTCAGGCAGGGGACGGCCAGAGCGATTCAGCCAGGCCACCAGAACCCCCGCCTGCCGGGCACCCACGATGTCGGGCATCGGACTATCGCCAACGTAGAGGATCTGGTGCCGCTCCAGGCCCAGCACCCCCGCCAGATAGGCGAAGATGGCCGGGTCCGGCTTGAGGGCCTGAGCCACCTCCGAGGAGACCACGACGTCGAACTGCAGGCCGTTCCTGGCCAGGCAGGCGTGGAGGAAATCGCCATCGGCGTTGGAGAGGATGGCCAGCCGATAGCGGCCCCGCAGCGCTTCCATCACCTCGGCCACCTCCGCATAGGCCTCGGCCTCGGACAGCTTCTCCTTGAGGCGAAGTGCGGCCAGACCGCCATCGCCCTCGAAGCCCAGGTCCCGTGTTGCTCGCTCGAACTGGAAGGCCCAGGCCTCGTCGTAGCGGCGATAGGTAGGCTTGGCCACGTTCTCGCCCCGAAAGACGAAAGCCGCCTTCACGAACCGGTCCCAGAGGGCCTCCGAGTCGACCTCAAGGCCCTGGGCGCGGGCGATCTCGGCCATGGTGCGGATGAAATCGGAAGTGGTGAACCGAACGATGGTGCCGTAGCAGTCGAAGGCAACGGAGCGAATCGAATCGAGCATCTTGCGACCTGGCCGCCGGGGAGAGGCCTCCTAGGCCTGACAGCCCGGGCGACTACCGCCGATAGTATACACGTAGAGACGCCAGAGGGTGAGACCGGGCGGTGCGACCGTCTCCGAAACGGGAAAGGCTGCTAGCGCGCCGGAGCAGCCTGCGCGGGTCGCACGTCTTCGTAGGCGTCCGTCATCGCCAGGAGGATTTGGTCGGCCAGGCCGGCCATGAGTTCCCACACCTCCACCGCTTCCTCCGCCGATAGATTGCCACGATGCGCCAGCTCTATGGCCGCGTCATCCAGCCCCTTGCGGAAGAAAATGAAGGCCTCCACGGCGTCACGTACGGGGAGCTGCTTATCGACGAACTCTTTTCCGTACTGGTTGCCAATCTGGCGGGCCTCGTCCATGAGACGAGAGCGGCGGCTTCCCCGGCTCAGGTACTCGGACACTAGATTCACCAGGCGCTGGCCCAGGGAACGTAGTCGCTCCCTATCCCCCTCGGGCACGCCCGCGTACCAGTGGGCCTGGTGCTTCTTGCCTCGCTGAAGGCGGCGGCGAATGCGCATCAGAGCCAGGTGGCCCAGGGAGCCGTAGCTAGCGGGGCCCGGCCGCTCTTGACCGGCCATGAGGGCTCGTAGGTCGTCCTCGCCAAAGCGGCGATGACCACCCGGGGTGCGGAAGGAGCGAACATGGCCGGCATCAGCCCAGCGACGCAAGGTCGATTCGTTCACCCCCAAGAGATTGCACGCCCGGCTGAGGCTGATCCAGCGGCTAGGGCGACTCTGATCTTGCGTGGCCTCAAGAGCAGGCCGAGCTCGCATTCAAACCTCCCTAAAATTGCCCAAAACTTCGAACAGTTTCGACGCGCATGGCAGATTGTATAATGGACAAGCCTCAGTGTCAACAAGGTAAGCACTGTTTTGCAGCATTTTCCCCACTTAAGGGCATGTCTGACAGACACAATGAACTATGCCATGTTTTGCCCCACAGACTATTGAAAACCTTGCCCACTAGTGGTAAATTCCCTTTCAAAGGGATGTGCTTGGCCAGGCGAATGGAGGCTGCCATGGCTGAAGAAGAAGAGATCGGTCGGGTAAGAGACTACTTCGCCCACATAGGTGTGGCGGGCATTGACCTCAGTGGCCGCCTCAAGGTGGGCGATACCATCCACATCAAGGGCCACACCACCGACCTCCAGCAGGCGGTGGACTCGATGCAGATCGAGCACGAGACCGTCGAGGAAGCCGGCCCAGGAGACTCGGTGGGGATCAAGGTGCAGGAGCGCTGCCGAGGCGGTGACCACGTCTATCGCGTGACCGAATAACCGCTAAGAGACCCAGCGCAGCACCCTGTCGAACACAAAGCTGCCAATCCCCGCAGGGGCAACGCTCACAAAGGCAGCGCCTAGTCGCCGGCCATCCCCCGCATCAGGTTGGCCATCTCGATGGCTGACACCGCCGCGTCGTAGCCTTTGTTGCCCATCTTCCCGCCCGCTCGCTCCAGGGCTTCCTCCAGGCCGTCGGCGGTGATGATGCCGAAGATAAGGGGCACGCCCGTCTCCAGACCGGCCCGGGCGATGCCGCTGCTGACCTGGCCTGCTACGTACTCGAAGTGGGGCGTCTCGCCCCGGATGACCGCCCCCAGGCAGACCACCGCCTGGTAACGCCCACTCTCGGCGAGCTTGCGGGCGACCAAGGGGATCTCGAAGGAACCGGGCACCCAGGCCACATCCACCCTCTCCTCCTCCACGTCATGGCGCCTCAGGCCATCCTGCGCGCCCGCCAGGAGCTGGCGGGTTATCAGATCGTTGAACCGCGAGACGACGATAGCTATGCTCAAGCCCTCACCTCGCAGACGTCCTTCGAAGGTCGTGCCGGCCAAGAAATACCTCCTGTCAGGACATGATGTCCAGCAAGTGGCCCAACTTATCGCGCTTGGTCTCCAGGTAGCGCATGTTGTGGGGGTTCGGCGGGGCGATGATGGGGATTCGCTCTACCACCTCCAGGCCGTAGCCCTCCAGGCCCACCCGCTTCGAGGGGTTGTTGGTGAGCAGGCGGATCTGCTTGAGCCCCAGGTCCACCAGGATCTGCATGCCGATGCCGTAGTCGCGGCGGTCGGCGGGGAAGCCCAGGGCCTCGTTGGCCTCCACCGTGTCCAGACCCTGCCCATCCTGGAGAGCGTAGGCTCGGATCTTGTTGCAGAAGCCGATGCCCCGCCCTTCCTGGCGCATGTAGACGAAGACCCCTCTCCCCTCCTCCGCGATGCGTTCCATGGCCAGATCCACCTGCTCGCCGCAGTCGCAGCGCAGGCTGTGAAAAACGTCGCCCGTGACGCACTGGCTGTGCACGCGCACCAGCACCGGCTCCGGCGTGGAAATATCACCTAGCACCAGGGCGGCATGCTCATCGGGGTCTATGATGCTGCCGTAGGCGATGAGGCGAACCTCACCCCAACGGGTGGGTATCGTAGTCTCGGCCATTCGGCGCACCAGCCTCTCCCGCTGGATGCGGTAGGCGATAAGCTGGTTGACGCTGATGATCGTTAGATGGTGGCGCCCAGCGAACCGCTTGAGGTCGGGCAGACGAGCCATCGTGCCGTCAGTCTTCATGATCTCGCAGAGCACCGCCGCCGGATAGAGGCCGGCCAGACGGGCCAGGTCCATCGCGGCCTCGGTCTGGCCTGCTCGCACCAGCACGCCCCCTTCGCGGGCGCGCAACGGGAACATATGGCCCGGCATCACCAGGTCCTCTGGTCTGGTGGACGGATCGATGAGAACACGCACCGTCCGGGCCCGGTCGTGGGCTGAGATGCCCGTGCTGACGCCGTCACGCGCCTCCACGGAAACGGTGAATGCGGTGCCAAAGCGCGACTTGTTGTCGCCCACCATCATCGGGACACGCAGCTCATCCAGTCGCTCGCCCGTCAGTGGGATGCAGACGAGGCCGCGACCGTATCTGGTCATGAAGTTGATAGCCTCGGGCGTCACGAACTGGGCGGCAAGGGTGAGATCTCCTTCGTTCTCCCTGTCCTCGTCATCGACAATGATAACGAAGTGCCCCTGACGATACTCCTGGATTGCCTCATCAACAGTTGCCATCACCATCGCTCTACCCCTCGCTCCTCCGGCCGGGTCCCTGCTCACTACTCACTACGTATTCGCTCTCCTTGAGCAGTTGATCGACGTAGCGAGCTATGATATCCGTCTCTAAGTTTACCGTATCTCCTGGTTGTTTGCGAGTGAGGTTAGTAACATCCTGGGTGTAGAGCACCAGGGACACAGCGAACGAACTCTCATCGCGGTCTATCACCGTGAGGCTCACGCCGTCAATAGCGATGGGCCCCTTGACGATGACGTAGCGCATGATCTCGGGCGGGGCGGAGTAGCGGACTATGACCGCGTCCTCCTCGGGCGTGATGGAGAGAAGAGTGCCGGTGGCCTCCACTACCCCCCGCACCACATGGCCGCCCAGCCGGTCGCTGAGGGTAAGGGCCCGCTCCAGGTTCACCAGGTCGCCCGGCTTCAACTGGCCCAGGTTGCTGCGGCGATAGGTCTCCGGCATGACGTTGGACGTGAAGCACTCCTCCTCCATGTCAGCCACCGTCAGGTCCACCCCGTTGATCGAAATGCTATCGCCCAGGTGCGTCCCCCGCAGGACCTTCTTGCAGGCGATGACCAATCGTCCCCGCTCCGCTTCCTTTACCGTGCCTGCCTCCTCAACGATGCCCGTGAACATCTACTCACCCCTCTTCACTGGATATCCCGTTATAAGAATGTCGTCCCCCAATCGTTCTACCGCCACATCTCGCAGGCGCCAGGCCTGAGCCAGCCGATGGGCTCCCCGGCCAGCCACCGCCGCCGGTGCCTCGGCGGCCCCGATGATCATCGGGGCGATGATCACCTGCACCTTGTCCACCAGCCCCTGGTCGAAGACGGAGCCCAGGAGGATGCCCCCTCCCTCCACCAGCAGGGACAGGACCCCCCGTTCCGCCAGCGCCTTCAGCAGCGCCCCCAGGTCAAGGGAATCGCCGTCTCCGGGCAGCACCAGCACCTCCGCTCCGGCCGCCTCCAAGGCCTGTCGCCAAGAAGGCTCGGATCCTTCGCTGGTGGCAATGAGTGCCCGCCCCGGCCCCTGAAGCACACAAGCGTTCGCTGGCGTGCGGTCACCGCTGTCGACCACGACCCGCAAGGGCTGACGTTCGCTCTCCTGTCCGCCGGGGCGAGCGGTGAGCTGGGGGTTATCCACCAGGATGGTGTTCGCCCCTACCATAATAGCATCTACCGTCGTTCGCTGCTCATGAGCCCACTGGAGGCTCTGGGGCCCGCTGATCCAGCGGGAATCGCCGCTGGCGGCAGCGATACGACCGTCCAGGCTGGCGGCGAACTTGGCGATGACGAAAGGAAGGCCGGTGGTACGATGCTTGATGTAGGCCTCGTTGAGCCGCCGCGCCTCCTCCTCGCATTCGCCCACCTGCACAGCTATGCCCGCCGCTGCCAGCTCTTCCCTGCCGCGGCCGTTCACGTTGGGGTCCGGGTCAAGGATCGCCATGTGCACCTCGGCCACGCCGGCCGCGATGATGGCCTCGGCACAGGGCGGCGTCCGTCCCTGATGGCAGCAGGGCTCCAGGCTAACGTAGAGGGTAGCGCCGCGAGCGGCCTCGCCCGCCTGCTCCAGGGCCACGACCTCGGCATGAGGCCCTCCCGGCGGCCGCGTAAAGCCCTCGCCCACCACCCGTCCGTCGCGCACCAGGACGGCGCCCACCGCCGGATTGGGGCTGACTCGTCCAAGGGCCTGGCCGGCCAGGGCCAGAGCCCGCTGCATGTAGTCCATGAAGATCAGTCCGTTCTCTTCGGGAAGTCTTGATTGCGGCCGTCCGCCAGGGAGCCGATTACCAGACGCCCCTGGCTTATCTCCTCGTGGATGGAGCGATCGCTAAGAACCACCGCTAGCCCGTCACCTCCACCTTCGGCGGCGTCATTCTAGCATTCGCCAAGAGACAGGGCAACCGGAGAGAACGGAAGCGGCCGGTCCGTCCGCCCTCCCCGGCTGCCAGGGTAGACACTACTGGATGGCGTAGGTCAGGCTCACGTTGGAGACGATCTGCACCTCCGCGGGCGCTGCTGGATTGTAGGGCGGGCCCTCGTACTCGTAGGGGCTGTAGCTGTACGAGTCCTCGCTGCACGCCGAGTACCCCGTCGGGTCATAGGAGTACTCCCAGGCGGCCAGTAGGGCGCCTCGTGACACCCCCAGCGCATCGGCCAGCCCCTCACCGTTGTCGCGGGCGTCCTCTATCGCTGCCCCCCGCGCTTCATCCAAGAGGGCATCGCAGTCGTCCACGCGGTAGGAGACGCCGATGTTCTGGAGGAAGAGGGTACCGCTCGCGTCTCCTGACGATGTTACCGTCAACATTTGCACGGCCGTCGTGCCGGCCTCCACCACCGGCCCAACCTTGTCCGCATCGCGCAGGGTCACTGTCACCCGCGCTGTCGCCACCGGGCCGTAGGGGTCGTAGTAGCCTCCGCCGGGGTAGATGGTCACCTCGATGTCATCTTCTGAAACCCCCTGAGCCTCGATGGCCTCGACGAGCGCCCCCAGGTCCTCCTCGATGACGGGCGGCGGTGTGACCGTCGCGGTGGCCGGAGCGATCTCGCCCGGCACCTCTCCGTCGGGTGCGGGCCGGGGCTCGGGGTAGAAGCCGCGGCCTTGCGTGACCACGAACTGCACGCGGGCAGAGTCGGCGGGGGTGGTGGCCCGTCCGAATCCTTGAACGGTTAGACCGGCGGCGACACCCTGAGCGAAGGCCCCTTCAAGGGCTAACGGCCCCGACATGCCGGCTCTGGTGCCCAGAACGCCGGGCACGGCCGCCGGAGCGCCCATCCCCACCCCAACTGGGAGGGCCAGCGACGCGGCCTCCGAAACGGCCTCGCCTTCTACGCGTTGTTCCGCGGCCGCTGCCAGACCCTTCTCGACAGTCACCTCGGCCCCTGCGCCGCCGCAGGCCACAGCCAGGGCGACCAATCCCGCCGCCAGCAGCGCGAAGGGCACGAGTGTGAGCCTTGTCTTCATGGTCGCCTCCCTTCCGAATACTTAGTCGATAGTGTAGGTCATGTGAACGCTGACCACTACCTCGAGCTCGCCCGGGCTGATCTCGGTAACCGCCGCTTCCTCCATCGCGAAGACGCCACCACGGTCGTAGTAAGGCTGCGGGTAGGGCGTGGAGATGGACTCGGTGATGTAGGTAGGCTTGCCCAGAGTCACTCCAGCCAGAGTGGCCAGCTCCTCGGCCTTGGTCTGGGCGTCGGCCACCGCTTCCGCGCGGGCCTCACTGCGCAGGGCTGTGGTGTCGTCGATGGTGAAGGAAATGCTTTGCACCTGGAGCAGGTCGCCGCCCGCCTTCACGGCATCGTCGATGACCTCGCCCGCCTTGTCGATGTCCCGCACCTTCACCTGGAGCATGTGACTCACACGATAGCCTGTCAGGATCTGCTCGTTGTTGCGGTAGTCGTACTCCGGGTAGACGCTGAACTGGCTGGTCTGGATGTCCTTCTCCTCGACGCCGTTGCCCTCCAGCGAGTCCAGCAGGTCGCTGATGGCTTCCTGCGCCTTGCTGTTGGCCGCCTCGACCGTGGTCGCCTTGGCCGAGATGCCCAGGCCCAGCACGGCCACGTCGGGCGCGGCCGAAGCCCGCCCCTCGCCGCTCACGCTTAACCCCTGCGCCTGCGAGTTGCTGGCCTGGCTAGCGGCCGCCGACCCATACGGTCCCGACGACGGCTCCGACGATATCGCAGGCGCCGACCCCTCCGGCGAGGCCGACGAGTCGTCCCCGCAGGCAACGAGCAGAACGAGCGCCAAGAGCGCGCCCGCTATCAGCAGAACCCCTATCCCTTTCTTCATGATGATCGCCTCCTTTGTGCTACGGTCGGTTTCCGATGCTTCTCTGAAAACGGGCGAAAGCCCATACAACCACAAGAACGCCCACGCCGGCGCCCAGGCCGATCTCCAGCCAGCGCACGGCCTCCTCCCGCGAGAGGCCGCCGCCCTCCTCCTCTTCGGCGACAGCTTGGGCCTCCGCCGCGCCAGCGTCAGCTTCCTCTTCGACCTCGGCCCCCTCCAGCGCCTCCTTCTCCGCGGGTTCCTCCTCTGAGACGTCCGCGCCCACCGCCGGCTCCTCTCTGTACGTCTCTGTGATACCAGGAACCGAAGGCTCCGGCGTCCCGACAGGCGCCGCTTCCATCGCTGCCGGCGTCCCCTGCGCTGCAGAGAAGAGCTCCCCCCGCACCTCCTCCTCTTCCTCCCCTCCGCCGGGAAGGCCAGCGAAGTCGCCGATCATCACCATGGCCAGGGCGAAGGCGGCGGTCGCCGTGGCCAGACGCAGGCCGAACTCCAGTCGCCTGGCCGCGGGCCGCGGGCGCACCTCCGCGACGGGAGCGGCCGCCAGAGTGAACGAGCGGGGCGCCTCGGCCATAGGCAGGCTGCCCAGCGCCTCGACGGTGACCCGCAGCTCTGCCAGCTCCTGGCGGCAGGCTTCGCAAGAATCGAGATGGGCCTCCAGGCGACGGCGCGCCCGCTCGGAAAGCATGTCGTCCACATAGGCAGAGAGATCGCGGCGAAAGCGCCGGTGGCGAAATCGTCCCAAGACTTCCAGCATCACTAGTCCTCACTCTTTATGACGGAACTGACGAGGCAGAAGTTCCCGTCGCGCCATCAAGTATTCGCGCATCCTGGCCCGGCCACGGGCAATGCGCGACTTCACCGTCCCCAGGGAGCAGCCCAGGGCCTCTTTCAGTTCCTCGTAGCTCAGGCCGTGGATGTCGCGGAGAATGATCACCAGCCGCTGCTCCGCCGGCAGGGTGGCCAGCCCTTGTTGCAGATGCCGGCCCAGTTCACTGCGCAGGGCCTCTTCCTCCGGCCCGGCCAGGTCGGAGGCAATGTCCGCCGGCGAGCCCGCTTCCAGCGCCGCGTCCAGTGATGCTGCCGGCCGGCTGCGGTGGCGGCGCAGCTCATCGCAACAGATGTTGGAGGCGATGCGCAGGAGCCAGGCCCGAAAGCTGCCGCCCCGAAAGCTGCTAAGGCGACGGTAAGCAGTGATGAACGTCTCCTGGGCCGCATCCTCGGCCAACGCCGGGTCCAGCATCCGCAGACAGAGGTTGTAGACCTGGCGCTGGTAGGCCTGCACCAGGGTGTTGAAGGCGTCCAGGTCCCCCTTCCGGCTGCTCCGGACGAGCTGTCCTTCGTCGGCGATGGTCATCGACTCCCCCTGCCGGGGCCCACTCCTCTGAGCAGGCCCAGAGCTATTCTAGCAGAGGGGCGAAAGTGCGGCGTCACCTTTGAGCCTGTGCCAGCGTCATCTGTATTTGGTATACTAGGATCCTAGGGAGAGCGGCTGTCCGAGCCCTCCCAGGTGTTGTTATGGAATGGCCACGTCCGCCGATAGACCCCGAATTCGAGCCATGGCCCGAGGCAGAGCCGCTATTTGGACCGCCTCCGGGGCCCCCTTTAGAGGCGCCGCCTCCGCGCCGACGGCGGCGCTACCTCACCATCTTTCGGGAGGTCGTCGAGACGCTCCTTCTGGCCCTGCTTATCTTCCTGGCCGTCCGCGCGACTGTCCAGAACTTCAAGGTGGAAGGGCGCAGTATGCTCCCCAGCCTGGAGAACGGCCAGTACATCATCGTCAACAAGCTGGCCTACGCCCAGTTCGACCTGGGCCTCTTCGACTTCGTCCCCTTCTTTGACGCCGGCGAGGACTCCACCCACCATCTGTTCGGTAACCCCGAGCGCGGTGATATCGTGGTCTTCGAGTCGCCCAGATACCCGGATCGCGACTTCATCAAGCGGATCATCGGGGTGCCCGGGGATAAGGTGGAGATCCGCAGTGGGGTAATCTACATTAACGATGAACCCATAGATGAGTCATATACCCAGGGTGCCACTACCTGTCCCTGCGGCCCCTGGCAGGTCGAGGAGGATCACTACTTCGTCCTGGGCGACCACCGCAGCAACAGCAGCGACTCGCGCCAGTTCGGGTCCATCACAGAGGAAAGCATCATCGGCAAGGCCTGGTTCTCCTACTGGCCCCTCTCGGACGTGGGCCCGGCTCCCAACCACTCCCTCTCCTTCGCCAGCGGGGACTCGGGGGACCAAGATGGCGAATGAGATCGAGGGCCTGCTTCGGCAGGTGGGCGCCGTCCTCGATGGCCATTTCCTCCTGAGCTCCGGCCGCCATTCCCCTATGTATGTAGAGAAGTTTCGCCTTCTGGAGCAGCCGCCCCACACCGAAAAGCTCTGTCGCCTCATGGCCGATCACTTTCGCCCCCAGGGGGTGCAACTGGTGGCGGCACCCACCACCGGGGGGATCATCCTCGGCTACGAGGTAGCCCGCCAGTTGGGCGTCAGGGGCATCTTCGCCGAGAAGGTGGAGGGGGGACGGCGCTTCGGCCGCGGCTTTCGGGTGATCCCAGGCGAGCGCACTCTGGTAGTGGACGATATTCTCACCACCGGCGGCAGCATCCGCGACGTTCTGGAGGCAGTGCGAGCCGAAGGGGGCGAGCCCATCGGGGTGGCTGTGCTGGTAGACCGCACCGCCGGCCGCGTAGACTTCGGCGTGCCCTTTTTCGCTTGCCTAACCCTCGAGCTGCCCAGCTACGACCCCGCCGAATGCCCTCTCTGCGCTCGGCAGGTCGCCCTCACGGTGACCTGAGCGACGATCCCGCCCCCTCGGGTCCGCCCGCCACACTCGCCGCCTCCGTCTGCGGCCTTCCTGCCATCAGCACAAGGGGAACAGCCGCCAGAACAGCCAGCCCCACTATCAGGAAGGCGAGCCGATAGCTGTCCATTACGTCGTAGATCACCCCAGCGAAGATGGGACCAGTGAAGCTCCCCACACTGGCTACGAAGAACATCAGCCCCTGGATGCCGCCAAAGGCTCGCAGGCCAAAATATTCCGCCTGAAGAGCGGGCCGCACGGAGATAGAGCCGCCCCAGCCCGGGGCAAAGATCATTAGATACAGGGGAACCTGCCACGCACTTTGAACCGTGGCCAGCAGAACGATGCCCACGGCAATGAAAAGGTAGGCTACGGCCAGCACCTTTCGCTTGTCCATATAGTCCGCCAGCCAGCCGAAGCCCAGTCGGCCCACCAGGCTCACTATCGGCACCGCCATCTGCGCCACCGATGCCATCAACGGGGAAAAACCCATTTCCTCTTCCAGGAAGGCTACCTGATGGGCAATGACGGCCAGGCTGCCCAAGCCGATCAGTCCCATACTAGAGGCCAACAACCAGAAGGAGCGGTTGCGTAGCGCCTGGCTCATGGTGAGGCCCTCATCCTGGCGGGCGGCTACCCCGTCCACCGTCGGGCCCTGGCGCTCACCAGCGGCTGCTTGTTGCTCAGCCGAGAGGGCAGGCTCACCATCCGGCAGAAGGCCCATGTCCTGAGGCCGGTTGCGCACCATCAGGGCCAGAGGGATGCAGATGGCCCATTGGGTGAAACCCATGATGAGCAGCGCCGTGCGCCAGTCGAAGGCAGCTATCAGCGCGGCCAGCACCACCACCATCACGCCGCTGCTGCCACCGCCCACCGTCATCAAGGCCAAAGCCCGGCCCCGTTTCTTGTGGAACCAGTAAGCGACCGCTGCCATCGCCACAGGGCCGGCGGTGGCGCCTATGCCTATGGCGATGAGCGCTGCAACGGCGTACAAGTGCCACACTGCCTGGATGCGGCTGAGGAGAATGAAACCTGTCCCGGTCAGGAACACCCCCATCAGCAGCAGGCGGCGAGGTCCCACCCGATCGACCAGATAGCCGACGACAGGGGCCCACACTCCCCCAAGCTCTGTCCTGAGAGAGAAGGCGCCGGCAATGGAGGCCCGCGACCAGCCGAACTCCTTGGTCATGGGCGTGATCAGGGTGCCAAAGCCGTAAAAGAAGGTGCCGCCGGTCAGAAAAATGATGCCGCCGGAGGCAAAGACCACCCACCACCCGTAAAACAAGGCTACTCCTTAACCTGCCCAGGAAGCCAGCATCCGCCAGCTCCCAGTACAGGTTAGATGATAGCCGCGCCACTCCCCTCAGCCAACCGTCGGCCCCGCTCGCGTCCAGCCACCTCTGCCCAGAGGCGCGGGGAAAAGGGTCCGCCCTGGTCTCTAGGCCGCAGGCGCGCCAGCCGGCTCCCCCGCCGAGGCGCGCGGTCTGCCGATCATCTGGACTACGACGGCGGCCATCAAGGCGGTCAGCGCCAGTACGAAAAAGGCAGGCCGATAGCTGTCTACCGCGTCGTAGACCCCACCGGCCAAGATCGGCCCAGCAAAGCCCCCAAGCACACCTGCGCCCCAAAGCAGCCCCTGGATGCCGCCAAGGGCCCGCAGCCCGAAGTATTCCGCCAGGAGAGCGGGCATCACAGTAATAGCACCACCGAAGCCTGGCGCGAACACGACCAGGAATATGACGGCCTGCCAGGGGCTCTCAACAGCAGCGAAGATAAGGATGCCCAGGCCTTGCAGGATCCAGGCCACCGCCAGCAGCCAGCGCTTGCTCAGGTAATCGGCCAGCCAGCCAAAGCCCAGCCTTCCCACCAGGCTGCCGAAGGGGATGCCCATCGCGATGAGCGCAGCCCCCTCCTCTGTGAAGCCCCCCGATTCATCAAGGTAAGGTATCAAGTGGGTGATGACCGCCAAGCTACCCACCCAGGTCAGGATCAGCGCCAACGCCAGCAGCCAGAAAGAGCGCGTGTGCAGCGCCTGGCCTACCGTTAGCCCTTCCTCCTGGCCCATGCCGCTGTGCCCACCTTCCCCCTCCACCGCCTCCGGCCGTGGGCTCGCCGATGCCTCGCCTGGGGCAGGGGCCTCACCGTCGGGCAGAAGGCCCATCTCTTCCGGCCGGTGGCGCACTGTCAAAGCCAGAGGAATGCAGATGGCCAGCTGGCTGATGCCCACGATCATCAGGCCGGTGCGCCAGCCGAGGGGAGCTATCAGGAAGGCGGCCAGCACCACCATGAGACCGCTCGCCCCAGCGCCGGCGCTCATGATGCCCAGAGCACGTCCCCGCCTCTTCACAAACCAGTGGGCGACGGCTACAGCGCACACGGGCAGGCCGGCCAGGCCCATGCCGACGGCGAGAACCGCAACGAAGATGTAGAACTGCCAGAGCGTCTGAATCTGGCTAATGAGCAGATTGCCACCACCCACGAACAGGACGCCCGCCGCCAGCAGGCGGGACGCACCGATACGGTCCACCAGATAGCCAGCGACAGGCATAGTCAGCCCCGCCATGACTGCGGCGATGGAGGGGCCGGCACCGATAGCCGCTCGCGACCAGCCAAACTCCTCTTCCAGGGGATCGATCAGGGTGCTGAAAAGGTATAGCGGCGCGGCACTGGCAATGAGTATGATGGCGGCCGCGGCGATGACCACCCACCAGCCGTAAAAGAAGGGCACTGCCCGAACCGCCGCGGCGCTCGATCGATCCATACTCTCAATCCCGCTCAACAATACTGGTCGCGCGCCCTTAGGCCAAATCGAC
>JAIVWR010000013.1:0-13773 GCA_048636435.1 Acidobacteriota bacterium
CCTCCTTCCCCCTGTCAGGGGCATGTGATTGCCTCTTGCTACTGAGCCTGAGGATTCTCCTCCCAGATTGCGAAAACGTTCCCCTCCGTGTCAAGGGCCTGAGCGAAGTAGCCCATCGTCGGCACAGCCATCTTGGGCACGACAATGGTCCCGCCGGCCTCCTGTACCTTCTTCGAGTACTCATCTACGGACTCGACCAGAGCATACAGCACCGGCCGTTGCTCGGGCACCACCCGCTTCATCATCCCTCCACCAAGCTCGCCCTCGCCGGTTTGGATAAGGTGATATCCCCCCTGGCCGGTGTCGGTGATCTGCCAGCCGAAGATGTCCTGATAGAACTTCTTGGCCCGCTCCAGCTCATCGACGGGAATCTCGAAGTGACAGATGGGGTGAGTCATGATTCACCTCCTGATCCGTATACACCACTCGATACCCGCGGGCGCTGGGTAGCCCGACTCCCTATCATACGCTTGAGGCCCGCCTTGGGATAGACGGATCGCCTGCCTTGTCGGTGGTTTTCGGCGGCCGAACCGTTAGGCCACAGAGAATCCTCACCTTTCCCTACCCAGCAGACGAAGAAGGTAACAATTAGCCGATCTTTTGCGTCTAAGAGACAAGGAGATTCATATGAAGCGGCCAGAGTGGCAGGCAGCGCTGCTAGTGACGGTTGCACGGTTCGCCAATAACCAGTCGGGCCAGGCCTTAAGGGAGTACGCACTGGTCATTGCCATCGTTACCGTAACCACCGTCATAACGCTTGCCGCAGTGGGCTTCACCATTGCTGGCTCCCTCCCCGCGTCTCTCGATGGGCTGGTTCAGACTCTGGAGGGGGTGCAGGAGCGGCCCTAGTCGCTTCTCGCGCCCTCCGCCAGCCACTTCGGCGCGGGCGGCATCTAGGCTGCCAGTTTCGGCCTGGCTTCCACACAAAAGGGGTGGGGAGAGCCGACCTGGACAAACCATCTCCCCACCCCAAGCACGTCGGGATCGGTGGTTACACCCCCAACGCTGAACGCGATTCTCGGTCAATCCGCTGGCGTCATCAAGGGGGAGAATACTCATATCGCCCGGCTGATCGTCACGAGCGGTGCGTCTAAAGAAAGAGAGAGCCTTCGGGGGTGCGACCACAAAAGCTCTCTCAGTGCTCGGGGCGGGAATTTCCCGACCTTGCCAGTACGGTAGGTTAATGCCGAGGGGTTTGTCAAGCGTTTACGGTCAAGTAGGCCGTGGAGGTTCCGCCAAAGGCTCATCGATGGCCGCTCTGTGGACGGGCCGTGCGAGCAGCACAGCACTCACTGCTCATCTCGCCTCGGCACCCAGCGAATCGCACTCGTTCCAAACTTGGGCGAAAGATGGGTAGTTCCCGACGTAGACGGTATGTCCCGCGCCGACGGAGAATGGATGGAGAAGAGGAGTAGCGCCGCTCCAGCGGTGCAATGGAGGAGGAGAGTGAAATGACAGTCCGAGCTGAGAGGCACGCAGAGGTCGAAGAGAAGGCGAGAGGTATGGCCGAGTGGTTTATGCTCCACCACACCCACAACGCCATGTTCAAGCTGACTGAACTGGCCCTGCTGCCTCACAATCTGTCGCTCCCGCAGCTACACCTGTTGCATGTTCTGAAGCAGGGCGGGGGCATCCTTACTACGGGCGAGGTTGGTCGGGCAATGGTCAAGGCCAGCCAGACCATCACCGGCCTGGTCGACCGCCTGGAGATCCAAGACTTCGTGGAGAGGCAGTTCGAGCGGCGTGACCGCCGCAAGACCTGGGTACGCTTGACCGCCAAGGGTGAGCGCAAGTGGGAGGAGGCCATGCCCGTCGCGAGTCGGCTGGCTGAAGAGGTCTTCTCTGCCCTCACGGACGAGGAACTGCGGGGGCTGCAGGCAAGCACCGACAAGCTGCGGACCGTGGCTCTGAGAAGGCTTGACGAAGCCCTCGGGCGATCACCTTCTGGGATGCCACCGGCACGATCCTAGGCCGGCGTAGCCTTCGGTTGCGCAAGTCCGGCTGCGACCGCTACAGCGGCCGCAGCCGCTCTATTCTCCACTCCGAACCTGTCGAGGATCGACGCTACATGCCTCTCTACTGTGCGTCGACTTACAACCAGTCTCCTCGCAATGTCGTCGTTCGTCCGTCCGTTGGCAATGTACTCAAGCACTTCCTTCTGCCTGGGGGTCAAGGAAACTCCGTGTCCCGGGAGCGCTCTAACCAAAGCGACGATGCAGTGTGGCTCTCCCTGGTTGTCGCGGATCAGATGCATACGCATCTCGATGTGCACGATCGTGCCGTCCTTGCGGACGCGGCTATACGTCCCTGTGGCCTGTCCCTCCGCCAAGGTGCGAGCGACCACTTTCCTCCTCTCCTCGCGCGCATCTGGAGGAACCACTCGATCCACCGTGGAGCCTAGCATTTCCTCTCTGGTCCAACCGCTCAGCTCCTCGGACGCCCGGTTCCAGACCATAACCCGCCCTTGGAGATCCATGCAGACAAGCGGCACATCCAGAACGTCCAAGATGCCCTGTAGACATTCCAAAGGCACTGCTGGCAGATCGCTCATCGTTCCCTCTAGGTGGCGCCTCACCGGACAACGCCTCGTTCTCCAGCGCAGACAAAATACGAGGACAATATGATCATCGCACTCGAAGAATACGTTGTCAACAGCCCGCGTGTCGAAGCCCGACGACTCTCCTCAACAACCGCCCATCTGTGTTAATCTATGGCCGTTGAAGCCATGCCCAAGGTCCTGACCGAGCGCCATCAGCGGACACTTCTGGTCACCATCAACCGGCCCGAGGTGCGCAATTGTGTCGATGCCGAGACGGCACAGCTCCTGTTCGAGGCCGTAGGCCAGTTCCGTGAAGACGACTCTCTGGACATCTTCATTCTCACCGGCGCCGGCGACGTCGCCTTTTGCTCCGGCGCTGACCTCCGGGACGTCGGCGGTCTAGCCTCGCGCCCCGGCTCCCACGAGTCCGGCCCCATGGGCTTCACCCGCATCACCGACGTCTCCAAACCCACCATCGCCGCGGTCAACGGCTACTGCATCGCCGGCGGCCTGGAGCTCGCCTGCTGGTGCGACTTCCGCATCGCCGCCCGCAACGCCCAGTTCGGCGTCCTCAACCGCCGCTGGGGCGTCCCCCTGATAGACGGCGGCACCCAGTACCTGCCCCGCATCGTCGGCCTGAGCAACGCCTTGTACCTCATCGAAACCGGCGTCCTCATCGATGCCGAGCAAGCCCTGCGCATGAGCCTCGTCCAGGAGGTCGTGCCCCAGGGGGAGGCCCTGGCTCGAGCCCTGGAGGTGGCCCAAGCTGTATCCTCCTACCCACAGACCGCCCTCCGCGACGATCGCCGGGCCGCTCTGGAGGGGCTCGCTCTGCCCCTGGCCGAAGGGATCGACCTGGAGCGCCGCCTCCACGCCGCCAGCCTCCGAGATCCCGAGATGGTCGACCGACTCCGCCGCTACATCGCTGGCGACCGTCCTCGGCCTCTGCGGCCGCCGTCCTGAGAAGCGGAAGACCTGCCCTCCGACGGCCTTTGACCCTCCACCAAAGGAACGGGGCTTTAGCTTGGGGTGTTTCGCCCTCCTCCTTTTCGAGGAAGGACGACTGGCATCGTGACTACGTAGACCGGGGAGGCCTACGCATGAATGATTGGTCCCTGGTGCCGAGGGGCAGAGTCGAACTGCCGACACCGTGATTTTCAGTCACGTGCTCTACCACCTGAGCTACCTCGGCCAGTCAGCCCATTCTAGGATCGCCTCCAATGAGTGTCAAGGCGGCGAATCCTCACGCCAGTCTCCTGTCGCTGCTCTTTCGCCGGCCGCTCAGAAGACCTCGAGGCCGTGGGCCTCGAGGAGAGCCGCGTCGGTCAGGATCGCCTCCGTCTCGCCGTCGGCGACGACGCGGCCGTCATCCATGACCACCGTCCGAGGAAACAGGTGACGAATGATCGATATGTGGTGGGTGGAGACGATCATCGTCTGGGGCAATCTCTGCAGCAGACGCATCAGTTCACGGCGAGCGCTCGGATCAAGGCTGGAGAAAGGCTCATCCAGGGCAAGGATCGCCGGGCTCATCGATAGCACGGTGGCGATGGCGATGCGCTTCTTCTGGCCCAGGCTGAGGTGGTGAGGCAGGCGCTCCTCGAAGCCCGCCATCCCTACCTGCTCTAGCGCCAGGCGCACCCTCTCCAGCACCTCGTCCTTGGGCAGGCCCATGTATAGAGGACCGAACGCCACATCGTCAAAGACGGTGGGGGAAAAGAGCTGGTCGTCGGGGTTCTCGAAGACCAGGCCCACCTGAGCCCGGATGTGCTTCAGGTTTCCGTTGTTGAGGCGCTCACCCATGATGTGGATCTCGCCTTTGCCTCGCAGAATGCCGTTCAGGTGCAGGAGCAGGGTGGTCTTGCCAGCGCCGTTCGGGCCAAGCAGCGCCACCTTCTCGCCGGCTGCGATGGTCAGATCGACGCCTCTCAGGGCCTGCACGCCGTCCGGGTAGGCGAAGCGCAGATTGGTGATCCCGATGGCGGTATCGACGGCCGCTCGAACCTTAGTAGCGCGCATAGACCTGCACTCCCGCCATGTAGAGAACAAGAGCTACTGCCACAACCATCTCCGTCAGCCGCCAGGCCCTATCCCACAGCAAGCGCAGCTCGCCGTCGTAGCCGCGCGCCTGCATAGCCGCATACACCCGTTCGCTGCGCTCGTAGCTGCGCAGAAACAGAGAGCCAACCATGTGGCCCAAAACGCGAGCTCGCCACCAGACACTGACGCCGCACCTGCGGCCTTCCAGCCTGGCGCTGCGACAATCGCGCGCTCGCAGGAGGCGCTGGGCCTCTTCGGCTATGACGAACAGGTAGCGGTACATGAAAGACACCGTGGCCACCAGGATGCGGGGCACGCCCAGCCCACGCATCGCTCGCAGCAGCTCCAGCGCCGGCGTCGTCGCTGTGAGGATGATGGCGGCAACCACCGAAAGCCAGGACTTGGTGAGAATGGAGAGCACGGCCGTCAGTCCTTCTTCGCTGGCTGTCCAGCCGAAGGGCTGGAGCGTGAATAGCGTATCGCCTTCCTTGGTGAACAGGAGGGGCACGGCAACCACAATGAAGGGCAAGGCCAGGGCGGAACGCCTGAGGACCAGCAGGGCGGGAAGTCTGCTCGCCGCCACAGCAACCGCCAGGGGTGCCGCCAGCAGGCCGAACGCCAGCCAGTGGCCTACGGGCGTGAGGGTGGCGGCGAAGATGTAGGCGAGGGTGAGCAGCAGCTTCAGCCGCGCATCCGTGTTATGGATGAGGCTGCTGCCCGCTTGATACCGCTCGATGAGGCGAACGCCAATCGACATGTCGTCTTCCCAGGAGACTCGCTAGCCAGGCCCAGCGCCACCGGGGGTCGACCGCTGGGCACCTCGCACCCGCCAGAGCGCGAAGGCGGCGGTCAAGGCGATGGCTGCCACAACAAGTACGCCTATCATCCCCCCAAGGATGGTCCCCAGGTCTTCGTTGTCGACCCAGGGCAGGACGTAGTCGGCGATGACCTCGTAGGGGGCGTCCTCGGCTTCCGCTATGAAGCCTTCGTTCTCAGCCACCTTCTCCAGTCCGTCGGGCTCGGACGAAGCGAGGGGCGAGAAGAGAGTGATCAATAGGGCTATCCCTATGCCGACGACCAGCAGGCCAAGATAATAGCGGAGCTTCATCTTCTAGTCCTCCATCACAGGCACTTGCGCCGCCAGCAAATCGGGGCGGGTGGCGTAGACGAACGCCACCGCTGCCACCGTGATCAATCCCTCGCCGACGCCGATGGCGGCGTGCACGCCCACCATCGCCGGTAGGGCCACATTGAGAGGAGACGTGCCGGAGAGCGCTAACTCAACCGAGGCCGCCATAGCCGCGATCTCCACCGACAGCCAGGCAGCAGCGAAGACAGCCGCGTAGCGTACCCAGGGAGCGAGGTGGCTGAGACGGATCAAGCCCGCGTGGACGGCGTAGCCTACCAGGCAGGCCACCACCGCCATGTTGAACACGTTGGCTCCCAGCGCTACCAGGCCGCCGTCCTGAAACATGAGGGCCTGCACCCCCACGACAGAGGTCATCGCGATCATGGCCGCCCAGGGGCCCAGAAGGATCGCTGCCAGGGCTCCCCCCACCATGTGGCCGGAGGTGCCACCGGCTACGGGGAAGTTCATCATCTGGGCGGCGAAGATGAAGGCGGCCATCACCCCCATGAGAGGAACGAAGCGCTCGCCCAGGGTTCGGTTCGTTCTCCAGACGGCGAAACCTATGGCCACCCCCGCCAGGGCGAAGCCCACCCCGGCCACCGGGCCGCTAACGAAGCCGTCGGGGATGTGCATGGCCGGGGCTTCAATGCTCTGTAGGGTCGAAGGATCAATCACCGCCATGTTGCTCTTCCTTCTTGGCGTCGGCGTTTCCCTGCGCCGAGCGACATCGCTGGCACAGGCCGAAGATGGCGAAATGGTCGACGTCGGCGGCGAAGCCGTAGTTCTTCAGCAACCGACGCTGCAAGGGCTTGAGCAGCTCGTGCTCGAAGGCGAAGCTCTCGCCACACTCGCGACAGACGAGGTGATGATGCCGCTGCCGCTCCCTCTCCAGCAGCTCGTAGCGCACGTAGCCCTCGCCCAGGTCCGTCTCGCTTATCAGGCGCAGCTTCTTGAGCAGGTTGAGCGTACGGTAGATGGTGGATATGTTGACGAAGGGGTAGTGCTCGCGAATCTTCTGGTGGATCTCCTCGGCGCTGATGTGGCTCATGCTATCGTCGATGATACCGAGGATCATCATCCGCTGAGGGGTCAGACGATAGCCCTCCTGCCGCAGCGATTCGACAATGGTAGGGTGAGCGGTCATTGTGCAAATGGTTGCAATTGCAATGATTTGCTTCTCGCGCTCATGTTACGGCCAGCGGGTTCCTCTGTCAACAGGCCTGCGCGGCAATCTCGTCAGTTCTTACCGGTGCTGACAGCTTCAGCGCCCGATGCTATACTGGCCTTCGAGATGCCTCACCTATCCATTGAGAGCCTCGACATTCACTACAAGGAGAAGGGCCGAGGCTTCCCTGTCGTCTTCATCCACGGCTATACCGGCAACCTGCAGAACTGGGTTCTCCAGGTGCGCGCTCTCGCCAAGAGGTATCGCACCATTTCCCTCGACCTGCGCGGCCACGGCCGCTCGGTCAAGCCCACCCGGCGCGATGACTACTCCCTGGAGCTCCTCGCCGCTGACGTCCGTGGCCTGCTCAACGCGCTGGCCGTGCCCGAGTGCTATCTCGTTGGCCATTCCATGGGGGGCATGGTGGCCCAGGAGTTCGTACTGCGCCATCCAGAGATGGTGAGAGCCCTCGTTCTGGTGGACACCGCGGCCGACCTGCCCCAGGACATCCCCTGGGAGGAGCGAGCGCGCCTGATGGAGCTGGCTCGCACCGACGGCATGGAGGCGCTGTTCGAGGAGGTGGCCCAGACTCCGCCCCTGGGAAGCCAAATGATTGAAGAGAACCCCCAGCTTATCGACATCTGGCGCGAGCAGTTCCTCATGACCTCGCTGGAAGGCTACCTCTACTGCGGCGAGGCCATCGGCAGCCGCCGCCCCCTGCTGGAAGAGCTCTCGCAGATTCGCGTGCCCACCCTGATCGTCTGCGGCGAGCTGGACGAGGCTTTCCTGGAGCCGTCGCAGCGGATGCACGAGGCGATCCCTGACAGCGAGCTCGTTATCATCGCCGGCGCCGGCCATACGCCCATCCTGGAGAAGCCCCTGGAGTTCAACGAGGCGCTGCTATCCTTCCTGGCCAAGGTCGATACCGAGAGGCGCTAGCATCGCCCGCACTTGCGCGGCTGGTCGCCGTCGATTATATTTCTGGCCGTAAGAGCAACCGGATTCAGGACACTCCAGACCATAGGTAGCAGCAACAAGGCGGCGGTTGCCAGATAGACCAACGACGGCCGTCAGCCATAGCTAGAAGGGAAGGCCGATGAAGGCGGTGGTCTTCGAAGAGCACGGCGGGGCGAACGTCCTTCAGTACAAGGACGTAGCCGAGCCCAAGATCGGGCCCAACGATGTGCTGATCAGGGTCAGAGCCGCTGGCTGCAACTACAACGACATCTGGGCTCGCCGCGGCATCCCGGGCATGCGGGTCAGCCTGCCCCACATCTCCGGCAGCGATGCGGCCGGCGAGGTGGTAGCGGTCGGCACCGAGGTGGCCGACATCAAGAGTGGCGACGAGGTGCTAGTCTATCCCGGCCTGAGCTGCCGCACCTGCCAGTTCTGCGCCAACGGCCAGGACACCTTCTGCCGCCAATACAAGATCTGGGGCTTCCAGACCGGCCCTCTCGACGGCGGCCACGCCGAGTTCGCCAAGGTGCCCGCCTTCAACGTCATCCCCAAACCCAGCGGCCTAGCCTGGGAGGAGGCTGGCTCCCTGGCACTGGTCCTTCTCACCTCCTGGCGAATGCTGGTGGGACGGGCCCGCATCCAGGCAGGCGACTTCGTCCTGATATGGGGAGCAGCCGGCGGTCTCGGCAGCATGGCCGTCCAGATCTGCCGCATCTTCGGCGCTCAGCCCATCGCCGTGGCCAGCAGCGACGAAAAGCTGAAGTTCTGCCGTACGCTGGGGGCCGAGCACCTGATAAACCGCAAGAAGCAGGACGTGCTAGAGAAAGTCCGCGAGATCACCGGTCGCCGCGGGGTGGACGTGGTTTTCGAGCATGTGGGCAATGCTACCTGGGAGCAGAGCGTGGCCAGCCTGAAGTGGGGAGGGACCCTGGTCACCTGCGGCGCCACCACTGGCTTCGAGGCGCCTACCGACCTTCGCTTTCTCTGGAACAAACAGATGAACTTTCTCGGCTCGCACATGGGCAACAAGACCGACCTTCTCGAGGGCCTGCGCTGGCTGGAGAGCGGCCACATCAAGCCTGTGGTTTCCCACGCCTTTCCCCTGCAGGAAGCGGGCACGGCCCAGACGATGATGGAAAAGAACGACGTCATGGGCAAGATGGCGCTCGTGCCGGAGACGTAGGGCGCGCGTCAGGGGCCTTCTTGCTTTCCCTCTCGAGCAAAGGTAGCCGATAATGGAGATACCCTCGCTGTTGCTGAACGCGATGGAGGAGACAGCGAGCCTGCCCGAGCAGCGGACAGGCTCAGCCTAGCAAGCCAATGGAGGTCGATGTGAACGACGTAGTTATCTTGAGCGCGGCCCGCACGCCGGTGGGAACCCTCGGCGGCAGCCTGGCCGCTGTGCCGGTGGCTAAGCTGGGGGCAGTGGCCATCGCCGAGGCCCTGCGCCGGGCGGGCGTCCAGCCCGACCAAGTAGACGAGGTGATCATGGGTCTGGTGCTGTCGGCGGGCGTCGGACAGGGGCCGGCCCGCCAGGCGGCCATGGCCGCCGGCATCCCCGTGACCGCGCCTGCCACCACCGTCAACAAGGTGTGCGGCTCGGGCCTGAAGGCGGTGGCCCTGGCTGCCCAGGCCGTCGCCCTGGGCGACGCCGATATCGTCGTGGCCGGCGGCATGGAGAGCATGGACTGCGCCCCCTACCTGCTGGCCAAGGCCCGCTTTGGCTATCGTCTGGGGCATGAGACCCTGGTGGACAGCATGATCGAGGAAGGCCTGTGGTGCGCCTTCGAGGATCATCACATGGGGATGTGGGCCGAGAACATCGCCACTGAGTTCGAGGTCTCCCGCCTGGACCAGGACGAATTTGCCGCCGCCAGCCACCAGAAGGCGGCGCAGGCCTGGGACACAGGCGTCATGGCTCAGGAGGTGGTGGCGGTGGAGGTGCCTCAGCGCAAGGGCCCGCCCGTCGCCTTCGAGAAGGACGAGCACATCCGACCCGATACCACCGCCGAGAAGCTGGCCTCCCTGCGACCGGCCTTCAAGCCCGACGGCACGGTAACGGCGGGCAACGCCTCGGGCATCAACGACGGCGCCGCCGCGGTGGTCGTCACCTCTCGCCAGAGGGCGGAGGCGCTGGGCATCACCCCCCTGGCATCGATTCGCTGCTACGCGTCAGCCGGAGTGGAGCCGCGCATTACCGGCATGGGGCCGGTGCCCGCCGTTCGCAAGGCGCTGGCCAAGTCCGGCCTGGAGCTGAAGGACATCGACCTCATCGAAGCCAACGAGGCCTTTGCCTCCCAGTCGCTGGCCGTGGGGCGAGAGCTGGGCTGGGACTGGGAGCGCGTGAACGTCAACGGCGGCGCCATCGCCCTGGGCCATCCCATCGGGGCCAGCGGCGCCCGCATCCTCACCACCCTCCTCTATGAGATGCAGCGGCGTCAGGCGCAGCGTGGCCTGGCCACCCTCTGCATCGGCGGCGGCCAGGGCATGACCATGATCGTCGAGCGCGTGGCCTAGATGAGCATCGACGAACAGGACCTCTGCCTCTAGCTCCCCTTCAGGTGGCGCTCCAGGAGGGACAGGGCCGCCGTGGCCGAGCTCTCCTTGTTCTCCTCGCGCTTGCCCTGCCACAGATGCCTCTCACAGGTGAGCACGTCCGGTGCCGCCGACAGGGCGACGTAGGTCAGCCCCACCGGCCTGTCCTCCGTGCCACCCGTCGGGCCGGCGATGCCGGTGACGGCCAGCGCGATGTCTGCCCCCAGCAGGCGTCGCACACCCTCGGCCATGGCCAGCGCCGTGGCCTCGCTCACCGCCCCCTCGCGCTCCAGGACGTCGGCTGGCACCCCCAGGGTCTTCTCCTTCACCGAGTTGTGGTAGGCGATCACGCCTCCCAGAAAGGCGGCCGAGCTGCCCGACACCTGCGTGAGCCGGTGGCCGATGAGCCCCCCTGTGCAGGATTCCGCCACCGCCAGCGTCTTGCCGCTCTCCACCAGCAGGCCGATGATCTCTTCCTCCAGCAAGGCTATCCCTCCAGGCTTGGCACTATCACCTCGATGCCCTATCGTAGTAGCCGGTGGCAACTCTCATTATATGAGGGTAGCATGTTGACAAGAATAGATAGCGAACGTATATGTGAAGTGCTGGAGGAAGCGATATGGCTACGCTCAGTGTCGGCGCCCAGGCGCCCGATTTCACCCTCAGCGGCATCGACGGCAAGCAGTACTCCCTGTCCGCTGCTCTGAAGCAGGGCCCCCTGCTGGCCGTGTTCATCAAGACCTCCTGCCCTGTCTGTGACCTGACCATGCCCTACCTCAACCGCCTGACAGAGGCCTACGCCGACCAGCGCTGGCAGCTCTGGGTCATCTCTCAGGACGACCAGGAGGCCTCGCAGCGCTACGCCCAGAGGTTCGAGCCCAGCTTCCCCCTGGTGGTGGACGACCCGGCCGATGGCTGGGCCGTCTCCCGCGCCTACGATCCGCCGGCTACTCCCACCCTCTTCCTCATCGGGCCCGACGGGCGGCTGGAGTTCAGCGGTGAGGGGTTCAGCAAGGCCGACCTCAACGCCATCGCTGAGAGGATCGCCGGCCATCTGGGGGTGCAGCCGGCGGTGGTGGCCGAGCGCGACGATGGCAACCCCGACCTCCGTCCTGGCTGAGGGCCGCTCCATCGCAAGGGCTAGTTTAGCCCCCGAAGACACGAGCGGCAGCTTGTCAGGCGACAACGCTGGTGTTAGCATAGGATCAGGTTAACGTTCCGGCGTCGGCACCCCGCGAGGGGAAAGCCCCGCAACGAGAGTCGCTCGATGACCGAGGCTTAACCGAGATTAGCGAAGGAGGTCATCGAGTGGCTTTTGAAGACAAGACCCTAGTTTGCGCCGATTGCGGCGCTGAGTTCACCTTCTCGGGGGAAGACCAGGAGTTCCACTCTAGCAGAGGGTATCAGGACCCCAGGCGCTGTCCGACCTGCCGTCAGGCCAGACGGGCCGAGCGAGGCGGCGGCGGCGGCCGCGGCGGCGAGCGCGTCATGCACGATGTCACCTGCAGCAGTTGCGGTGCTCAGTGCCAGGTCCCGTTCGAACCGAGGCTGGACAAGCCGGTCTACTGCGACGAGTGCTTCGCCAAGCAAAAGACCGACCGTCCCCGTTTTTAACAATCGTCTAAGCAGAGCTTCCTCGCCTCAATCCCTTCTACCTCTACCCTGACCGAGAGGTCTGGGCCTTGACTCCTTTTCCCTGCTATCATATGCACGGCCTAATCCACACCGTGCGAGGAGGGGAAAATGTCGGGGCCCCTGGAAGGAATCCGTGTCCTTGACCTCACCTGGGTGCTGGCCGGACCCTTCGCCAGCATGATCCTGTGCGATCTCGGGGCGGACGTCATCAAGGTGGAGCGTCCGCCTTACGGTGACGCTGCCCGCGGCACCGGCCCGATCGTCAACGGTGAAAGCTGCTACTTCTTCAGCATCAACCGCGGCAAGAAGAGCGTCTGCTTTGACCTGAAGGCGGAACGGGGCAAGGAGCTCTTCCTGCGCCTGGTGGACCTGTCCGACGTGGTCATGGAGAACTTCACGCCGGGCACCATGGACAAGCTGGGCCTGGGCTACGACGTCCTCCAGAAACGCAACCCTCGCCTCATCTATGCCGCTACCTCCGGCTTCGGCCAGACGGGTTAAGACTCAGCAACATATCCCGACCCAAAATAGATCGGTGCCGGGCCACTTCCGTAATGGGTCATCGCAGCATTCAAATTGGAAAAGTAGGCAAATGCCAAAGCGGAAAGCAGTGGGGGCGCACCCGCCGCGATTGCGGCCACCAGAAAGACCGGATACATCGCTGTGACATGGGCTGTCATGCTCGCGAGACCGTAGTGGGAATAGAAATAGACCAGCAGCAGGACGATCAACGCCACAAGCCAGGGCATCCCTGAGACATATCCCGAAACATTTTCAGCGAACCACCTTATAAAGCCGAGTTCGTTAAGTTGCCCCGCCATCATCACGAGGCCTCCGAACCAGATCAGAGCGTCCCAGGCTCCCTTTTCCCCGAGTACATCTTTCCACTTGAGCACTCCGAAGATCAGTAGTGTCGATACGCCTCCAAATGCGATCACAGTGGGATGAACCCCATGGAACTGTGAAGTCGCCCAAGCCGTCAAGACACCGAGGAAGACCAGCATGAGGATTCTCTCCTCTCTTCTGACCGGTCCCATTTCCTCTAGCATCCGGCGGGCCCACTCCGGCGCCTCAGGTGTCCTGCGGATCTCAGGTGGGTAGAGCTTGTAAAGAACCAGGGGAATCACCGCCAGGGAGATCAGGCCCGGTAACAAGCCGGCAAGAGCCCAAATACCCCAAGTCAGTTCTACACCGGCTACCTCTGACGCAAACTCGGCAGCTAAAGGATTGGCTGCCATGGCAGTCATGAACATGGCCGCAGTGACCAGATCGCACTGGTACACTGTCTTCACCAAATAGGCCCCGATCTTACGGGAGGTCTTGCCCGGTTCGGAGCCAAGGCTGGTAGCGAGGCTGCGGCAAATAGGATAAAGGATGCCGCCCGCCCGTGCGGTATTCGACGGTGTAGCCGGCGCAATCACGAGATCAGACAGTACCAGTGAGTAGGCCAGTCCCAGAGTGTGCTTGCCGAAAACGCTGATGAACAGGAAGGCTACACGGCTGCCCAGGCCGGTGATGATGAAAGCTCGGGCAAATAGAAACGCGACGACGATCAGCCAGATCGTCGGATTTGAGAATCCTTTCAATGCACTGGAAGACGGCACAGCACCCGAAAGAGCGGATACCGTTATGCCTACCAGAACCACCGCACCCATGGGGATGGGACGAACAATCAGCCCCGCGATAGTGGCTGAGAAAATCGCAAACAGTAACCAGGCCTGCGGCGTAAGGCCTGCCGGCACAGGGATGAGCCAGATCGCCAGAAAAACGGCT
>JAIVWR010000014.1:0-13669 GCA_048636435.1 Acidobacteriota bacterium
TGGACGGCGCGGGCCATGTCGCGGGCCACCTCCTGGCTCACCACCCCGTGCCGGCGGACAAGCTCTTCGTCCACCCCCAGCGCTATCTTCATCTCGGCGGTGTAGGCCACGAAGCCGCCCTTGAAGTAGCTCGAGCTGCCCGCCACGTCGGTGATGGTGCTGGCCAGCAGGCCGCCCGTGCACGACTCCATCGTGGCCACGCTCAGCCCCCGCTCGCGCAGCATCGACCCCACGGCTGCCTCCAGCGTCTCGTCGTCGGCGCCCCAGATGGTCTTGCCCAGGATGCCTCGCGCCTCCTCCTCCATCGGCGCGATGAGGCGCTGGGCCTCCTCGCGGCTGGCGGCCTTGGCGGTGATGCGCAAATGCACCCCGTCGGCCTTGGCGTAGACAGCCAGGCTGGGATTGGTGGAGCGCAGCAGGGGGCTGACCATCTCGTCGACGCTGCCCTCGCCGATGCCCATCGTCTTCAGCGTGCGGGAGACGATGACCCCGCCCGTCGCCAGCTTGGCCAGCCTGGGGGTCACCTCCTTCTCCCACATGCGCTCCATCTCCACCGGCGGGCCAGGCATGGCCACCAGAATGCGCCCCTCGCGCTCCACCCACCAGCCGGGGGCAGTGCCCCGCGGGTTGGCGATGGTGCGGGCGGACGGGATGAGGGTGGCCTGCTTGACGTTGCGCTCGGGCATGACAAGGCCGCGGCTCGCGAAGAAGGCGCGGAGCTGGGTCTCCATCTCGCCGTCCACCGATAGGGGCTCGTCCAGGACGGCAGCGATGGCCTCGCGCGTCAGGTCGTCCTCGGTGGGGCCGAGCCCGCCCGTGGCGAGGATGAGGTCGGAGCGGTCCCAGGCGCGGCGGATGGCCTCGCTGAGGCGATCCAGGTTGTCGCCCACCTGGGTCATCCAGTGGAGGTCGATGCCCAGGGCAGGCAGGCGCGAGGCGATGTACTGGGCGTTGGTGTCCAGGATCTCGCCCAGCAGGATCTCGGTGCCAATGGAGATGATCTCGGCTCTCATGGAAGCAGCGTCAGGATAGGCCACGGTCGATCGCCTCGTCAAGGCGGCGAGCACATGGTAGCATGGAGCGGAGGTCATACAATGACGAAACGAGCTGGCAACCGCCGATCGGCCCTCTTCCTTTTGGCGACTAGTGGCGTGAGCCTTGGCGCTATTGCCCTGCCCCTCTTTCTGTCTCCCCTGAAGTGGGCCAAGAGGCTTCGCTGGCAGGTGCCGGAGGATACGGACCTGACGGTCTACTTGGGGCGCTCGCTGGGGGCGGTGGCCGTGGCCCTGAGCCTCGGCGGCCTCTGGGCCGCTCGCGACCCGTGGCGGCATCGCGTCGTCTTTCGCATAGCTGCGGTGGCTGCCGCCTTGCTGGCCGGCGTGCACGTCCGCGGGGCGATAGAGGGGAAGCAGCCCTGGACCGAGACGGCGGAGATACCTCTCTGGGCTGCCATGGCCATCGGTGCCATCGCCTGCTACCCGGAGGAGCCTGAAGAATAGGCCCGCAGCACCAGCCGGTCCTCCTCGCCTCGCTCCAGGCGGGGCACCGCCGCCAGTCTGTCTCGCTGGCCGCACAAGGCCAGGTCCTGGCCGAAGCCCAGAGCGAGCAGGTCGCGACCGTGGGCCGTCTCCTGTAGGGCTGTCTCCTCCCGTCCCCGCTGGGCGCGATAGTACTCCAGCGCGGCCCCAGTCTCGTCCGTTAGTTGCAGCGCTGTCGGCCGGCGTCGGTTTGGGTCGACGATAGCGTCCACAATCGCCCCAGCGCCGAGAGCATCCTCCGCAGCGAATGCGCTGCCGCCCTCCTCGCCGGCGCAGACGACGGCGATATCCAGGCCCCGTGCTGTCGCTTCCTGCCAGGCCGCCGAGGCCACGGCGGTAGCGTTCAGCAGACAGCCGACCAGCACCAGCGGGGCGTCCGCGGCCGCCAGGATGGCCCTGGTGCCGTTGCTGGTGCAGAGGATGACCCGTTGGCCCTTGAGGTCGAGGGCACTGAACTCAGAGGGCGAGTTGCCGTAGTCGAACCCTGGCGGTGGCACGCCGCCCTCCTCGCCGCACAGCAGGTAGCGCGGCAGCCCCTGGTGCAGCCCGCGTGCCTCCTCGATGGTAGGGGCCAGCAGCACCTCCTGGGCTCCTCGCTCCAGCATCGTGACGATGGTGGAAGAGGCCCGCAGGACATCCACCACAATGCAGACCCGCCCGGAGAAATCGGCCAGAAGGGTCGGAGTTAGGGCTACATCCAGCCTCACCAGCGGCTCCTTTCGCCTTGACGCTGCCCGTCGCCACTTATAATATGCGGCGGAAAGGGGGGACGCCAACCGGGCGGTCTCCTGTCTTGAAAGGTTGAGCCATGTTCTTTGCCAAGCTGCGAGATGCTATTCAGCGCAACGACAGCTTCCTCTGCGTTGGCCTCGACCCCGATCCCGCCCGCTTGCCCGAGAGGGACGTGGCCGCTTTCAATCGCGCCATTGTCGAGGCCACCGCCGACCTGGTCTGCGTCTATAAGCCCAACCTGGCCTTCTACGAGGCCCTCGGCCCTCGGGGGATGGAAGTGCTGCACCAGACGGTCGAGGCCATCCCCAGAGACATCCCCGTCATCGGCGATGCCAAGCGGGGCGACATCGGCTCGACCGCTCAAGCATACGCCCGCGCCCTGTTCGACGCCTACGGCTTCGACGCAGCCACCGTGAACCCCTATCTGGGCGGCGATGCCCTATCGCCCTTCCTGGAGCGGGCCGACAAGGGGGTGTTCGTGCTCTGCCGTACCTCCAACCCCGGCGGCGCCGACCTTCAGGACCGCCTGATAGCGGCTGATGGCGGTGCTCGTCCCCTGTACGAGGTGGTGGCTGAGCTCGCCCGCGACAAGTGGAACGTCCATGGCAACGTGGGGCTGGTGGTAGGAGCTACCTATCCCGAGGAGTTGGGGCGAATCCGCCAGCTATGCCCCGATATGACCTTTCTTCTGCCCGGCGTGGGCGCCCAGGGCGCCGACGTGGCGGCGGCCGTTCGCAACGCCTTGGATGAAGGTGGCGGCGGGTTTATCATAGCCTCGTCCCGCCAGATCCTGTATGCATCGTCCGGCAGGGACTACGCTCAGGCCGCTCGGCGGGCGGCTCAGGCCCTCCGCGACGAGATCAACCGCCAGCGGGAGGTCGCTCTGGAATCCCGCCCACGGCGGCGAGACCAGACGTGAGGTGACCAGCTTTGGTGCTGGAGATACGTCTGGGTGACGTGGTTCGCCTGCGCAAGGTGCACCCTTGTGGCAGCTTCGAATGGGAGGTAGTACGCCTGGGAGCCGACATTGGCATACGCTGTCTGAAGTGTAACCGGCGAGTGCTTCTGGAGCGTAGCGTCTTTCGCAAGCGACTTAAGGCCTTCGTAACGCGTGGAGAAGAGGAGCCGTCTGCGGGTCCGCCAGCCTCTATGCCCGAAGGACATTGATGCAGGAAGGGCAGCTCCTACGGCCGCGCTTGGACCTCGTGCAGGCGGGACCTCTTCTAGAGAACCGTCGCTTTGTCTCCCTCTGCCTTGCTCGCTTCTTCTCCTCGACAGCCCAGCACGCCATCTACTTCGGTCTCCTCATCGTGGTCGTGGAGCGCACCGGCTCCAGCATCCACAGCAGCCTTCTCATCTTCTCCTTCCTCCTGCCCGGCGTCCTGACCGGGCTCTACGCGGGGGTGGTGGCCGACCGCTCGCCCAAGCGGCTGGTGATGTTCCTCAGCCAGGGCCTGCGGGCGGCGGCCTGTGTGGCCTTCTTCCTCTGGGGCGATAGCGTCTGGCGGCTGTATGCCATAACCCTCGGCTTCGCCACGGTGGCCCAGTTCAACTCTCCTGCCGAGTCAGCGTCCGTCCCGGCCATAGTCCCCTACGAGCGGCTGGCCTCTGCCAACGCCCTCTTGAGCCTGACATCGATACTGGCTCAGGGCGTAGGCATGCTGGCTCTGACGCCTCTGTTCATGAAGACGGTCGGCGAGGAGTCTCTGTTCATCGTGGCGGCCCTCCTCTTTGCCGGCGCCGCGTTCGTCGTCACCTCCCTATCGGGTTTGGAGGCAGGGACGGCGCGTCGAGAGCGACCGGTGGTGTTCGGTGGCGGCCTGACCGAGGAGTTCAAGAAAGCCTGGCGAACCATCCTCTACGATAGCAAGATCTGGTCCGCCGTGGTCCAGCTCACCCTGGCCACTACGGCCATCCTGGTGCTGGTTACCCTCCTGCCTCACTACCTGAGCGAGGTGCTGGATACGCGGGTCGACAATGCCGCCTTCGTCTTCGCCCCCGCCGCCATCGGACTCCTCGCTGGGCTGCGACTGGCGCCCTGGCTTGGCCAGCGAGTTGGCAACGCTCAGGTAGTGACGATAGGCTTCGTCCTCTTTCTGGTCTGCCTGGCAAGCATGGGGTTTGTGGAGGAGTTCACCGGCCTGATGAGGGACCAGGCCAGCCCCTTCACCGACGCCATAGAGTGGACGGGGCTCTCTCTGGAGGCAACCGTCGCCATGGGCCTGTCGATACCCCTGGGCTTCGCCTTCTCGCTGGTGGGCGTGGCGGCACGGGCGGTGCTCCATGAACGGGCGCCCGCCGACATGATGGGTCGCATCTTCGCCATGCAAATGGTCTTGGGCAGCCTGGCGGCCATCATTCCCTTGTTCATCGTGGGTGGCCTGGCGGAGCTGGTCAGCGCCAGGGTCGTCATCATCCTGGTCACAGCGGCGGTGCTGGCGTTGGCCATCTACAGCCATCTGTGGGTTCGTCGCCAGGTGGAGGCTCTGCCGAGGGCGGTGTGATGAATAGGGCAGGAGAAGCCCCAGAGCTCCCGGCGACAACCACGACGCGGGCCCTCCTGGCCGATCGGCGGTTCGCCGCCCTGTGGCTAACCCAGGGGCTGGGGCAGACCGCCCAATATGCCCTCCTGTTTACTCTCCTTCTTCTAGTCCTCGATCTCACCGGGTCTTCCATCCATATGACCCTGCTGGTCCTCTCCTTTATCCTGCCCTCCCTGTTCTTGGGCATGCCGGTGGCAGTATTGCTCGACCGCTGGCGCAAGGAGAGTGTGCTGCTGGTCGCCAACCTGGTGCGCGCCATGGCCTGCCTGTTTTTCCTGTTCTTCCACAGCGATGTCTGGATCATCTACGGGGTGAACCTCGTGTTTGCCGCGGCCAGTCAGTTCTTCAACCCAGCGGTGGTCTCCCTTATTCCAGCACTGGTGCCCAAGAGCCGACTGCTCAACGCCAACACCCTGTACAACTTCACCCTCATGAGCGCTCAGTTCGCCGGGATCGTCTTCCTGACGCCGCTGGTGCTCAAGTCGGCGGACGAGGAGGGGATGTTCATCCTGGGCGCTGCCTTCTTTGCCGTGGCCGCCGGCCTGACCTTCTTCCTCCGCCCCGGCGACCAGGCCCGCAGGGAGACCCGCTGGGAGGGCCCGTTGTTCGGCGGCATCCCCGAGGATTTCCGCGCCAGCTGGCGCGCCCTGCGGGGTGACCTGGCTTCGGTGATGGCCATGGTTCAGCTCACCCTGAGCAGCGCCCTGGTTCTCTTCTTTGCCATCCTTATCCCCCGCTACATGAAGGACACCCTGGACGTGCCCGCCGATAACGCCGCTTTCGTCTTCGCCCCCACCGGTGTGGGAGCTATCCTGGGTTTGCGCCTCCTCCCCTGGTTTGCCCAGCGCATCGGCAAGGAGCGGGTGGTGACCGCCGGTCTGGGGGGTATCGGCCTCTGCCTGCTGGCCCTGGCCCTGGTGGAGCCCCTGGCCGCCCTCCTGGAGCGTACCGGAGCCCTGCACCCAGAGGGCATAGGCGGCCTGGGGCTGCTGGGGACCCTCACCATGTTCTTTGCCTTCCCCCTGGGGTTGAGCTACGCTCTCATCAATGCGCCCGCCCAGACGGTGCTCCACGAGCGGGCCCCTCCCGAGATGCGAGGGCGCATCTTCACCACCCAGGTCGTCTCGGCCAACTTCTTCTCCCTCCTGCCCCTTCTCCTCATTGGTGCCATCACCGACCTCCTGGGCATAAGCCTTGTGCTCATGCTTGTTGCCTTGGGGGTGGCCGTGGCTGGCGTGCTGAACGTCCGGGTGGCTCGCCGCAGCGGCCAGGCGGGGGCGTCAAATGCCTCTGCCCCGACGATATCGGCTCAGCCTCACGATCAGGGTGGTGCCTCCAGTCGACATTGACACCAAAGAAAGCGCTAAGCTAGAATGAGGACGCGTTGGCTTGGAGAGGGGAGGTGGTAGCGTGATCGAGATGGTCATTGAGAGCATTCGTGTGAGCCTCATGAATTACCAGCGCGTCGTCATCCTCAAGGAGAAGGAGTCCGATCGCTACCTGCCCATCTGGATTGGCCCGGCCGAGGCCGACGCTATCGCTGTGCGCTTGCAGGAGGTGACCGTATCGCGGCCCCTCACCCACGACCTCCTCCGCTCGATCATCGATACCCTGGGTGGCAGCATTCAATACATTGTGGTCAACGACCTAGCCAACGATACTTTCTATGCCCGCATCATGATGGAGGTGGAGGGGCGCACTATGGAGATCGACTCGCGGCCCAGCGATGCCATTGCTTTGGCTGTGCGGGTGCAGGTGCCGATCTTCGCTGAGGAAACGGTGCTGGAAAAGGCGGGCGTTCGCCTGGATCAGGAGAGCGTCGAGGAGAAGGTGGGAGAGACGGAGCCCCATACTGACGTGAAGCCAGAAGAGTTGGAGAAGCTCTCCCCATTTCGCGACTTCATCGACAGCCTGGACATGGACGACTTCGATAAGCGCACCTCCTGAGGGGCAACGCTCTCGAGAGTCCAGGGAGGCCCCAAGCAACCGATGGCTTGGGGCTTCTTGTGAGCATGAGCCAGGCAAGGCAAGGGTGTAATAGCAGCGGCAACAGGTGATATTCACAACGCAGCGGCCGAAGCCCGCTTCCCTGTTGCTGGCGGGCAGGCTCTCGCCAGCGATGGCGCTAAGGAGTCAAGATGGGCAGGCTGCCACCAGTCGTCAAGCTACTGGGCATTGGCTGGTATTTTGCTCTTTGCATAGTTGGTGGTATCGGCGGCGGCGTGCTGCTTGACCGACAGATAGAGAAAGACCATATTTTCACCCTCGTGGGCCTTTTCCTGGGTTTGGCCTTGGCTTTCTTCGGAGGCTACATCTTGCTGCTTGAGGAGCTGGGTTTGCGTCGGCCACGGCAAGGGGACGACCAGTGAAGGGCATCAGGCTCCGACTGACCATCGTTGGCCTGATCGTCCTGGTTCTGGTGGGCTTCGTCTTCCTGCGCGGCCCTACTCCCCATATCCAGATCAAGCCGGAGACCCTTTACTCCATCGGGATCATCAACATTACCAACACCATGGTCACCTCCTGGATCGTGGTGGCCCTGATGATCGGCCTGGTGTACTTGGCCAGCCGACGGCAGGAGCTCGTTCCGCGCGGCGTGCAGAACCTGCTGGAGGCCATCATCGAGGGCTTCTACAATCTGGTCGTTGGCATTGCCGGCGAAAAGAACGGGCGTCGCTTCTTCCCGGTGGTGGCCACCATGTTCTTCTTCATCCTGTTCGCCAACTGGTTCTCCCTCTTCCCCATCTTCAACGTCATCGGTCTGGGCCAGGAGAGTGACCACGGCTTCGTGATGGAGAAGACCGACCTCGGGCCGCTGCCCACCACCTATGTTGGCCTGTCCAGCCTGGACCAACTGAAGGGGCGAACAATAGACGAGGACGACCCTGAGGCGGCCCAGAAGGCGGAGCAGGAGAGGGAGAAAGGAAACTTCGTGGGCGAGCTCCGCCCCTTCCTGCGCGGGATCAACACCGACCTCAACACGCCTCTGGCTCTGGCCATCATGTCGGCCATCTTCGTCGAATTCTGGGGCATCAGCACGCTGGGTTTTTCCACCTACGGGCGCAAGTTCTTCAACCTCGGGGGCTTGCTGCGGGGCATACGAAGGCTCTCCCTTGGTGATGTGTTTCGAGGCGTTATAGATGCCTTCGTGGGATTTCTGGAGCTTGTCTCGGAGATGGTGCGCCTAATCAGCTTCACCTTCCGTCTTTTCGGCAACATGTTCGCCGGAGAAGTGGTGATCCTGATGTTCACCTTCCTTATTCCTTTGGTTTTCACCCTGCCCTTCTACGGCCTTGAGATCTTCGTGGGTCTCATCCAGGCATTCATCTTTGCCGCGCTGACGTTGGTGTTCGGCATGATCGCGGTGGCTCACGGCGGGCCTCCTGGTGCTGAGGAGGCGGAGGCCGAGATTCACCAGGCGGAGACGGCAGAAGGACGATCGGTAAACCCTGTACAGTAGCAGCAAAAGGAGGTAAATAGATGGAGCTACTGCTAGCGATTATCCCACCTGTGCAAGCCGCTGCTCAGTACCTGGCGCAGGGCACGGATTTTAACGTAACCGACGACGGCATGAAATACATAGCGGCTGGTCTGGCCATGGGGTTAGGGGCCGTGGGGCCAGCCTTGGCCATCGGCAATCTGGTGGGCCGGGCCATGGACGCCCTGGGCCGCAATCCAGAGGCCCTGCCAGCCGTTCAGGTGAACATGATCTTGGGTCTGGCCTTCGCCGAGGCCATCGGCATCTACGCGCTGGTGGTGGCGGTCATGATCGGCTTTGTCTTCTAGGCCAGCGTGGGAACTAGGTTGGGAGTGAGGCGATGGAGCCAGTCTTCCTAGCGGGGTTGGTTGATGGGCTGAAGACCCTGGGGTTCAATCTTCCCAGCCTGTTGGCCCAGCTTATCAACTTTACTCTCCTTCTGATTTTGCTGAGCGTCTTTGCCTACAAGCCGGTGCTCCGTATGCTGGACGAACGCCGCCGCCGCATCCAGGAGGGGCTGGAGGCAGCGGAGCAGGCCAAACAGCAGGCGGCTCAGGCTGAGCAGGAGATGCAGGCTCAGTTGGAGCGAGCGCGCCAAGAGGGACAGGCCGTCATCGGCCAGGCCCAGCAGATAGCGGCTCGCATTCAGGAGGAGGCCCGCCAGCAGGCGCGCGAGGACGCTGAGGCGTTGCTGGTTCGCGCCCGCAGCGAGATCCAGCTCGAGCGCGACAGTGCCATCGCTGAGCTGAGGCGGGAGTTCGGCGGTCTTACCATCGAGGCCGCCGAGAAGGTCATCGGCCAGACGCTCGACCGTCAGGCCCACCGGCGCCTTATCGAGGAGGTGCTGGCCGAGTCGACCCTGGGCGGTGACGGCGACCAGCAGGCTTCCCGGTCTGAACCCAGTCCATGATTCGCGACATTGTAGCCAAGCGATACGCCCAGGCGGCCTTCGAGATCGCCCGCGGGCGCAATAGCCTGGAGGAGTGGGCCACCGACCTGGCCCTGGTGGCCGTGGTCATGGCCGACCCTCAGGCTGTGGCCATCCTTAGCAGCACCAAGCAGGCCCTGGCCGACAGGTATCGCCTGTTGGAGGCGATACTGGAGGGGATCGACCCGCTGGTCATGAACCTGGCCAAGTTGCTGGTGGCCAAAGGGCGAGTCGGCATCGCCCCCCAGGTTGCCGAGGCCTATCGCGACCTGGTGGACGAGCACAGCGGCGTCGCCCACGCCAGGGTGGTCACGGCGGTGCCCCTGGCCGATGCCGAGCGGCGGGTGGTGGAGGAGAAGCTGAGCCAGATAACAGGCAAGAAGGTGATCGCTCATCTGGAGGTGGAGCCGGCCATCGTTGGCGGGCTGGTGGCCCGCGTCGGCGGTCGCCTCATCGACGGCAGCACTCGTAGCAAGCTCCTGGCCCTGAAGAGAACCCTGGAGGGTCAAGAGTAGTAGACTTGAAATCACGTAGCTGCAGACCTTCAGGTCTGCATTAGCAGGGCTAAAGCCCTGCAGCTACGAAGTGCAAACTGGAAGGTGGTGACGGGGGTAATGGCGGTACGACCCGAAGAGATAACTTCCATCATTCGACAGCAGATCGAGCAGTTTGGCGTCCAGGTCACGGCGGAGGATGTGGGCACGGTCGTGGAGGCCGGCGATGGAATCGCCCGCGTTCACGGCCTCCGGGGCTGCATGTACAATGAGATCCTTCAGTTCCCCAACGACATTATGGGCCTGTCCCTGAACCTGGAAGAGGACACGGTCGGTGCTATCATCCTGGGCGATTTCAGCGAGATCAGAGAGGGGGACGAGGTGCGGTCCACCGGGCGCATCGTCGAGGTGCCGGTAGGCGATGCCCTCATCGGACGGGTGGTCGACCCCCTGGGTGTCCCCCTGGACGGCAAGGGGCCGATTCCCCGCGACAAGACCGGAGCGGTAGAGCGCGTCGCTCCCGACCTGGTGCACCGCAAGAGTGTCGATACCCCCGTTCAGACCGGGATCAAGCCCATCGACTCCATGATCCCTCTCGGCCGTGGCCAGCGCGAGCTGATCATCGGCGACCGCTCCACCGGCAAGTCAGCCATCGCCATCGATACCATCATCAACCAGAAGGGCGGCGACCTCATCTGCATCTATGCGGCCATCGGCCAGAAGACCTCCAAGGTGGCCCAGGTGGTGGCCACCCTCGAGCAGCACGGCGCCATGGAGCACACCATCGTCGTGGCGGCCAACGCCTCCGACCCCGCGGCCCTTCAGTATCTCGCTCCCTACGCCGCCTGCGCCATGGGCGAGGACTTCATGGAGCAGGGCCGCGATGCCCTGGTGGTCTACGACGACCTCAGCAAGCATGCCTGGTCCTATCGCCAGATGTCTTTGCTCCTGCGCCGGCCGCCCGGCCGCGAGGCCTACCCCGGCGACATCTTCTATCTCCACAGTCGCCTTCTCGAGCGGGCGGCGAAGATGGCCCCCGAGTTTGGCGGCGGCTCCCTCACCGCTCTGCCCATCATCGAGACCCAGGCGGGGGACATCTCCGCTTACATCCCCACCAACGTCATCTCCATCACCGACGGTCAGATCTACCTGGAGGCCGACCTGTTCAACGCCGGAATCCGTCCGGCCGTCAACGTGGGGCTCTCCGTGTCGCGAGTGGGTGGCGCCGCCCAGACGCGGGCCATGCGCCAGGTGGCCGCCCGCCTGCGTCTGGACCTGGCTCAGTTTCGCGAGCTGCAGGCCTTCGCTCAGTTCGGCACCGCCGAGCTTGACGTGACCACCCGTCGCCAGCTGGAGCGAGGTCAGCGCCTCACCGAGGTGCTCAAGCAGCTTCAGTACGTGCCTATGCCCTTGCATCAGCAGGTGGAGATCCTGTACGCGGCGGTGAACGGCTACCTGGACGACGTGGCAGTCGCCAAGGTGCAGCCCTTCGAGATCGCCTTCCAGCGCTTCATGGAGACGAATCACCCCGACATCGGCAAGGATATCAACGATCAGAAGCAGATCACCCCCGAGACCGAGGACAAGCTGAAGGCAGCCATCACCGAGTTCAAGAAGAGCGTTCCCCTCCCAGAGTAATCATGGCTACCCTGCGCCAGATTCGCCGACGCATCCGCACCGTTGAGAACACGGCCAAGATCACCAAGGCCATGGAGCTGGTGGCTGCCTCCAAGATGAGGCGAGCCCAGGCTCGCGCCCTGGCCGGCCGCCCTTATGCCGAGAAGATGCGCTCGGTCCTGGCCAGCCTGGCCGAGACCTTGCCCCTTATGGAGCCCGAGGCCATCCATCCTCTCATGCGTCGGCGGGAGGTGCAGGCCATCGACATCATCCTCATTACGCCCGGCCGCGGCCTCTGCGGCGGCCTGCCTGCCAGCCTGAATCGCCACACCGCCTCCTTCATCGTCGAGCGGCAGTCACCCGCCAGGTTTGTCTGCATCGGGCGCAAGGGGCGCGACTTCTTCCATCGGGCCGGGATGGAGGTGGTGGCCGAGTTCGTCGGCCTGGGCGACTACCCCAACTACGAGGACGTGCGGCCCGCCGCTCGGGTGGCTATGGATGACTACATTGGCGGCCTGGCCGATGAGGTCTATCTGAGTTATGCTTTGTTTGTTAACACCATGATTCAGCGGCCGCACATCTTTAAGCTGTTGCCGGTGGAGCCCTCTCCGGAGGCGGCTACCTGGGGGGTGGACTATATCTATGAGCCCTCGCGGGAGGCCATCATGGCCGAGCTTCTGCCACGCTACGTGGAGCGCCAGCTCTACGAGGCGGTGCTGGAGGCGGTGGCCAGCGAGCAGTCGGCGCGCATGGTGGCCATGCGCAACGCTACCGACAACGCCAACGACATGATCCGCGAGCTTACTCTCACCTATAACAAGGCACGCCAGAGCAGCATAACCAAGGAGCTCCTGGAGCTAACGGGCGGCGCCGAGGTGCTTAGAGCAGAACGCTAGCTTGCCCAACTGTGGGCGAAGAGGGTAATGGGATAGGTAATCGCAGGCAGAGGTGGCAGGGCCTAAAGGGCCGCAGGCTTATGAGACGGTGATGCTATGGCTAAGGGAAAGATAGTTCAGATTATGGGCACTGTGGTGGACGGGGAGTTCCCGGTGGATGAACTGCCGTCGATCAACGACGCTATCGAGATAGCCATTGACGGCGGCAAGCTGCTGGCCGAGGTGCAGCAGCACCTGGGCAACAACTGGGTGCGCTGCCTGACTATGGGTAGCACCGATGGCCTCCGTCGCGGTGCCGAGGCGGTCGGCCTGGGCGGCCCCATTAAGGTGCCGGTAGGGCCGGGCACCATGGGGCGCCTGTTCAATGTGTTGGGGCAGCCCATCGACAACCTGGGCGATGTTGAGGCCGTAGATTACTGGCCCATCCACCGTCCGCCGCCCTCTCTGGACGAGCAGGAGACGACGACCACGGTGCTGGAGACGGGCCTCAAGGTCATGGACCTCATCTGCCCCTTCCCCAGGGGCGGGAAGGTGGGCGCCTACGGCGGCGCCGGCGTGGGCAAGACCGTCATCATCATGGAACTTATCCGCAACATCGCTCGCGAGCACGGCGGCACCTCCGTCTTTGCCGGCGTCGGCGAGCGCTCCCGCGAGGGCAATGACCTCTGGTTCGAGATGAAGGAATCGGGCGTCATCGACAAGACCGTCCTCGTCTTTGGCCAGATGAACGAGCCGCCGGGCGTGCGGGCCCGCGTCGGCCTCACCGGCGTCACCATGGCCGAGTACTTCCGCGACGTGGAGGGGCAGGACGTTCTCCTGTTCATCGATAACATCTATCGCTACATCCTGGCCAACATGGAGGTCTCCGCTCTGCTCGGCCGGATGCCCTCCGCCGTGGGCTATCAGCCCACCCTCTCCACCGACATCGGCGCCCTGGAGGAGCGGATCACCTCCACCAAGCGGGGCTCTATCACCTCCTTCCAGGCCATCTACGTGCCGGCCGACGACTACACCGACCCCGGCATCGTCGCCACCTTCGGCCACCTGGACGCGGTTGTCGCCCTGGACCGGGCCATCTCCGAGATGGGGATCTACCCCGCTGTCGACCCCCTCACCTCCTCCTCCCGCATCCTCGACCCCCGCGTCGTGGGGGAGGACCACTACCAGGTGGCCCGCGGCGTGCAGGTCGTACTCCAGCGCTATCGCGAGCTGCAGGACATTATCGCCATCCTGGGCATGGAGGAGCTATCGGAGGAGGACAAGCTGACGGTGATGCGCGCCCGCAAGATCCAGCGCTTCCTCTCCCAGCCCATGTTCGTTGCCGAGGCCTTCACCGGCCTCGCCGGCAAGTACGTGCCCGTCCGCGAGACGGTGCGGGGCTTCAAGGAGATCCTGGAAGGCAAGTGGGACCACCTGCCGGAGCAGGCCTTCTACATGGTGGGG
>JAIVWR010000015.1:0-13542 GCA_048636435.1 Acidobacteriota bacterium
TCGCCGGACTGCACCTCGTATTCGACAAAGGGAGGCGGCTCGGGAGTGGGGGTGGGCGTGGGCGTCGGGGTGGCCTCGGGAGTGAGGGTGGCCGTCGGCGAGGCAGTGGCCTCGGGAGAAGGGCTAGGCGTCGGCGAAGCAGTGGGCGTGGGTGTCCGCGTGGGAGTTGGAGTAGGCGTAGGGCTGGTCAGGGCGGCCGGCGTGATTGTCGGCAGGGGAAGGACGGCCTCCTCGCCGGCCTCGCCACCGGGCAGGCCGGGCGGTTGTATGAGGAGCCAGAGGGCGAGGATGGAGGCCACGAGAAGAGCCAGGAGGGAGCCACGGAAGACGGTGCCCGAGGGGATGGCGCTGGCCGGGTCCTGGCAGGCGGCGCACAGCTCATCGCCGTGCTCGTCGCAGTAGGGCTTGGCACAGCGGGGGCAGCGACGGGTGGCCTCTTTGCCGCAAACGTAGCAGGTCATGATTCGGTCACGGATCACGAACCCTCGGCCCGCGACCCCTCAGCTTCATCTATTCTACTGCATTTCGACCGTAGCGCCTGCCTCTTCCAGCTTTTTCACGACGGTTTCGGCCTCGGCCTTGGGTATGGCCTCCTTGACGGTAGCCGGGGCGCTTTCCACCAGGTCTTTGGCCTCCTTGAGACCAAGGGTTGTCACCTGGCGGATGGCCTTGATGACGTTGATCTTGTTGGCGCCAAAGTCCTTGAGCCTAACCGTCCACTCGGTCTTCTCCTCCTCGGCCTCAGGCGCGGCGGCGGGGGCTCCGGGAGCGGCGGCAGGGGCCGCCGCGGCGACGGGGGCAGCGGCGGTAATGCCGAACTCATCCTGGAGCCGCTGGTTCAGGTCGCGCAGCTCGAGGATGGTCATCTCCTTGATGAGGTCGAGCACCTTATCTGCTCGTTCAGCCATGTCCTTTTCCTCCCTCCATTACCTAACGAATGATTGCCTTGAGAGAGCCGTGCTAGGCCGTCTCCATCTGACGGGCGCGGGTCTCTAAAAGCCCTACAAGTTCCTGCTGGGTTGCCTGCATCAGGCCCAGGAAGGTGACCAGCGGCGCCTCCAGCAGCGCGGCCAGGTTGGCCAGGGGCGCCTGCAACTTACCGGCCACCTGGGCCAGGAACACCTCTCTGGGCGGCATCGTTGCCAACGCCGCGAGCTCACGGGCGGGCAGGATCTGCCCCTCCAGGTAGAAGCCACGGACGGAGAAGGCCGCGGGCGCCTTCGGGAGGTACTCGCTGAAGGCACGGGCGACGTCCATGATGTCGCCGTAGCCGAAGGCGAGGGCAGTGGGGCCCTCGATCAGCTCCTTGAGGATGGGCTTGTCCGCTCGCTCGGCGGCCAGGCGGGTGAGGGTGTTCTTCACCACCTTAAGGTCGACGCCGGCGCTGCGCATCTTTCGCCGTAGCTGGACCATCTCCGGCACGGTCAGGCCGCGATAGTCGGCCCCGACGGCGATGGTGCTGCGAGCGATGCGGTCTCGCAGCTCCTCGACCAGTTGCTCCTTCTTAGGCGTGGGCATGATCGCTCCTTAACAGGCCTAAACTTTAAAGCCCCTGCCACAGCAAGGCAAGGGCTTTCCTTTCTCCCTTTCGAGGGCGGCACCGCGGTTTCAGGCCGCGCTACTGCCTCGTTGCCTCGGCGGGCATCGTCTGGGACGTTTAAGGGCCATGGGGCCCGCCCGCTGTCTGTGGCTTATCGCTCTATTCGATTATAGACCCTAACCAGTGGTCAGGGATAGGGTGGGCTGGAGGTCCAGCCTTATCCCCGGGCCCATGGTGGTGGTCAGGGTCGCGCTCTTGATGTACTGGCCTTTGGCGCCCGGCGGCCTGGACTTGACGATGGCTTCCACCAGGGTGGCCACATTCTCCAGAAGTTGCTCTTCGTCCAGGCTTACCTTGCCCACGGCCACGTGGACGAGGGCGGTGCGGTCCAGGCGAAACTCGACGCGGCCCGCCTTGGCGTCGCGGACGGCCTTGGGCAGGTCCTCGGGCTCCACGACTGTGCCGGAGCGAGGGTTGGGCATGAGCCCCCGCGGGCCGAGGATGCGGCCGAGGCGAGTGACCTTGCTCATCGTCTCCTTGGTGGCCAGGGCGACATCGAAGTCGGTCCAGCCGTCCTCGACCTTCTTCACCAGGTCGTCGCTGCCCACGTAATCGGCGCCCTCCTCCTCCGCCAGCTTGGCTCCTTCCCCTTCGGCGAACACTACGACCTTCACGTCCTTGCCCAGGCCGTGGGGCAATACCACCGTCCCGCGCAACTGCTGGTCGGCGTTGCGGGGATCGAGGCCGGTGCGGAGATGCAACTCGACCGTCTCATCGAACTTGACGAAGGAGATCTCCTTGACCAGCTTCACCGCCTCGGTGGGGTCATAGCGCTGGCTGCGGTCTATCTTCGCCAGGGCTTCCAGATACTTCCTGCCGTGCTTGGTCATGACTCGCCTACCGTCTCCACCACGTCTACGCCCATGCTGCGAGCGGTGCCCTCGACCATGCGCATGGCCGCCTCGATGTCGTCAGCGTTCAGGTCCTTCATCTTGATCTCGGCGATCTCCCGCAGCTTTTGGCGGGGGATCTCCCCTACCTTTTCCCGCTTCTGGGTAGGGCTTCCCTTTTCCAGGCCCAGCGCCTGCTTGATCAGCTCCGAGGCAGGGGGCGTCTTGAGAAGGAAAGTGAACGAGCGGTCCTCGAAGATGGTGATCTCGGCCGGGACGATGGTGCCCGCCTGGGAGGCGGTGCGTTCGTTGTAGTCCTTGCAGAAGGCCATGATGTTGGCCCCGTGCTGACCCAAGGCCGGGCCCACGGGCGGGGCAGGGGTGGCCTTGCCCGCCTCGAGCTGGATCCTGAGGACGGCGCGAATCTTCTTAGCCAAGCTACAGCCTCTCCACCTGGAGGAAGTCCAGCTCCACGGGCGTCTCCCGCCCGAAGAAGGAGACCAGAACCTTCACTTTGCCCTTCTCCACGTTGATATCGTCCACGGTGCCGATGAAGTCGATGAAGGGGCCGTCGGTGATGCGCACGCTCTGGCCCATGGTGAAGCCGACCTTGACCCTGGGCTCCTCGGACCGCATCTGACGAAGGATGGAGCTGACCTCGGCCTCGTCGAGGGGCGTGGGATGATGGCCAGAGCCGACGAAGCCGGTGACGCCCGGGGTGTTGCGGACGACATACCAGGCACGGCTGGAGCGCACTCGCTCGTCACTGGGGACCGAGGGGTCATCCTCCTGCTTCAGCTCTATCATCTGCACGAGCACATAGCCAGGGAAAATTTTTCGAGGTACGGTACGCCGCTGGCCATCGCGGATCTCGATCTCGTCCACGCAGGGGACGACAACCTCAAAGATGAGGTCCGCTACGTCCATGTTCTTGACGCGGTGCTCCAGATTGGTCTTGACCTTGTCCTCGTAGCCGGAGTAGGTATGGATGACGTACCAGCGGCGGTCGCCATCGAGCGGCTGCTCTTCTTCCTGAGGCTGCTCCTCCTCAACCGCAGGAGCCTCTACCACCGACTCCTCGGGAGGGGCAGCGTCTTTGACCGCCGGGGTTTTCTTCCTACGTGCCGCCACTTATCGCACCGCCTATCGTAAGAGAACGTGCTCTGCCAGCCAGGCAAAGCCGAGATCGAGGCCGCCCAGGGCGAGGCCGATGATGCTGGCCACTATCAGGACGACGACGGTCAGGTGGAGGGTGTCCTGGCGGCTGGGCCACACGACCTTGCGCAACTCTGTGATGATATCGGTGGCAAAGCGAGGACGCCAGGAGAGAGGTCCTCCCTTGGCCCTGCCGGGCGCCGCCCGCGCTGCCGCGCGGGGGATGGCACGCCGGCCCCGCTTGGGGCCTTTGGCGCCCACCGGATGGCGTCTCATCTCGCGACTCATTTCAGCACTCTCTCCCCCACGTCCTACCTAGCAGCAGACAGGCTCGCCTGCGCTAGCGTACCTCCCGGTGCAGACGATGGCCGCGGCAGCGAGGGCAGAACTTGCGAAACTCCAACCGGTCGGGGTCGTTGCGGCGGTTCTTGGTCGTGGTGTAGTTGCGCGAGCGGCAGTCTGTGCAAGCCAGATGGATTACCACCCGGTCCTCTTTCTTAGCCATGAACTAGAGAAAAGCCTCCCCTTTACGTCTGTACCTTGGTGAGAACGCCGGCGCCCACCGTGTTGCCGCCCTCGCGGATGGCGAAGCGGACGCCTTCCTCCAGGGCCACGGGCTGGATCAGTTCAATGGATAGCTTCACGTTGTCGCCGGGCATCACCATCTCCACCCCCTCCGGGAGGGTGACGACGCCGGTGACGTCGGTGGTGCGGATGTAGAACTGGGGCCGGTAGCCAGTGAAGAAGGGAGTGTGGCGGCCGCCTTCGTCCTTGGCGAGGATGTAGACCTCGCCTTCGAACTTAGTGTGGGGCTTGATGGAGCCGGGAGCGGCCAGAACCATCCCCCTCTCCACGTCGTCTCGCTCCATGCCCCTCAGGAGGCAACCTACGTTGTCACCGGCATCGCCGCTGTCCAGAATCTTGCGGAACATTTCCACGCTGGTGCAAACCGTCTCGCGGGTATCGCGGATGCCGACGATCTCCACCGGTTCCCCTGGCTTTATCACCCCGCGCTCGATGCGGCCGGTGGCCACCGTGCCCCGCCCCTTGATGCCGAATACATCCTCGACGGGCATGAGGAAGGGCTTGTCGCGCGCCCGCTCGGGGGCCGGGATGTAGTTATCGACGGCGTCCATGAGCTCCCAGATGCACTGGAACTCCGGCGCGTTGGGGTCGGTGCTTTCGCTCTCCATGGCCTTAAGGGCACTACCGCGGATGATCGGTATGTCATCTCCTGGGAAGCGGTAGCTGTTCAGAAGCTCCCGCACCTCCAGTTCGATGAGGTCGAGGAGCTCTGGGTCTTCCATCATGTCTGTCTTGTTGAGGAAGACGACCATGGCGGGCACTTCGACCTGACGGGCGAGCAGGACGTGCTCTCGGGTTTGGGGCATGGCACCATCGTTGGCTGCCACCACGAGGATGGCGCCGTCCATCTGGGCGGCACCGGTGATCATGTTCTTGATGTAGTCGCGGTGGCCTGGGCAGTCGATGTGGGCGTAGTGGCGCTTCTCGGTCTGGTACTCGATGTGGGCGACGGCGATGGTGATGCCTCTCGCCTTCTCCTCGGGCGCCTTGTCGATGCTCCAGAAGTCAGTGTATTCGGCTAGGCCTTTGAGTGCGAGGGCCTTGGTTATGGCGGATGTTAAGGTGGTCTTGCCATGATCAATATGGCCGATGGTGCCCACGTTTATGTGAGGCTTGGTCCTCTCAAACTTCTTCTTGGCCATGCCGGCATACCTCCTTGACAATTGGAGCCCACAGCCGGATTCGAACCGGCGACCTCGCCCTTACCAAGGGCGTGCTCTACCTACTGAGCTATGTGGGCAGGCTTGCGACCGATAGGAGCCCAGGCTTATCGCCTCCAGCCTTCCCTTGAATTTGCACTTTCCTGGTGGCGGGGGGAGGATTCGAACCTCCGTAGCCATTTCAGGCAACAGGTTTACAGCCTGTCGGTTTTAACCACTCACCCACCCCGCCATTATCTCACATTATCACTGGAGCCCAAGGAGGGATTCGAACCCCCAACCTACCGATTACAAATCGGTTGCGCTACCATTGCGCCACTCGGGCACTGCCGCGAAAGGCAAAACGAGCGAGTGTCCCGCCCAAGAAACACCAGGTTCGCCCCAAAGAGGCGATACCACAAGTAGTATATGCACCGCATCTTTGCAAAGTCAAGACAGCGTACTCGGCGATAGCGTCTGAGCGGCTCATGCTCTTCTCGAGAGCGGAGGGCCGCCGAACCCTTCTCTACCTTGCCACCAGAGGCATGAATGCTAGTACTGGGCGACGATCCCTCCGGCAGCGTGCCTCAGTCGCTGTCCGCTTCTTCGCCTGGGGCACGGGCTTCGGCGCGCGCGAGGCGACGCCTCTCGGCACGGGCAGGGCCGCGGCGGGTGAGGACGTAGGCGGCGGCAAGGGGAGCGAGGACCATCATCGCCAGGGCGATGAGCTGGGCCGTGCGCAGGCCACCGGCGACGAGATCGTCCCCCACCCAAACACCGTCGATGTCACTTCCCCGCAGGAAGCTGACGCCGAAGCGCAGGGCAGCGTAGAGGAAGACCCAGGCGAAGAAGATCATGCCGTCGCGCTTGAAGACGCGCCGGAGCACGAAGAGAAGCAGGGCAAAGATCGCCAGGTCGCCCGCTATCTCGTAGGCAGTGACTGGATGCTGCGCCAACTCGGAGGGCAGAGCGTAGTAGCTGGGGCTATCGGAGTGGGTGTAGACGAGGCCGATGGGCCAGTCGGTGGCCCTGCCGAAGATGTCGCCATTGATGAGACAGCCGACGCGGCCCACGGCCATGCCCAGAATAGCCCCGATAGCGGCCGCATCGGCCATCGCCCCCCAGCGAGGCAGCCGGCGCCAGGCGGCGTAGGCCACCGCCCCGAGGGTGCCCCCGAACAGGGCGCCGTAGATGGAGATGCCGCCGGTCTGGATGGCGAAAACCTCGGCGAGGTCATCCTGGAAATCGCCGAAGTGCTCGAGCACGTAGAGGGCGCGGGCGCCGATGATGCCGCCGACGACAAGGCACAGGGCCATGTTGTAGATGGTGTCCTCGTCGATGCCGGCGCGGCGGGCGAGGAAGGCGGCCATGAAGACGCCAACGACCACTCCCAGGGCAGTGAACAGCCCATGCCAGGTGATCTCCAGGCCGACGATCTCGAAGATCTCGGGGTCGATGCCGATCTTGATCACCATGGGCGCCAGGGCGCTAAGAGCTTCCATCCTGCCCCTCTCCTTCTATCGAATCGAGCTTTGCCCCGATCCAAGCCGCTCGACCATCGCCATCACTGATCACCACGCGCGGGCCGGGCATCGTGTCGGCGAGAGCCAGCACCTCTCTGTATACCACATTTCCAGAGGCTAGATCACGCGCCTGGAGCTCGGCCCCAAAGCCGAAATAGGCGGCCTGAATGAGGGCCAGACGGCTAACCCAATCAGTCATCGGGGAAGTCAAGGGGGGCGAATGCCTTCTCGCAGAGGCGGCGCGTCTGGGCGGGGGAGAGGCCCTCCCCCAGATAGCCGCCACCTACGCGGATCTCGAAGTGGAGATGGTTCTCAAGGTCGGGGTCGCTGATGCCTTCCGGCGTTCCGGAGTTGCCCACGTAGCCCAAGACCTGCCCTGCCTCCACCACCATGCCCTCTGCAATCCCCGCCTCTACAGCCAGCAGGTGGGCATAGCGGGTGACGATGCCGTTGCCGTGGTCGAGCCACACCTGGCGACCGCGCAGGCGATCCAGGGAGGCGGCATCCGTGTAGCCCTGCTGCTGGGTGAGGGCCAGCAAAGCGTCCATCTCCTCGGCTGTGATGTCCTGATAGCCGTGGTCAGCGCGGATGACTACCCCCGTCTTGGCAGCCAGCACGGGCATCCCGCGGCTGATGGGGACGCAGCAAGAGCCGTCGTAGAAATCGATGCCCTCGTGAACGCCCCAGCGATACTCCCGGGGGGCGTTGGGCATAAGGTCCTCCCGAGAGGGCAGGCAGGCACCAGCGATGGGGTATTGGAAGCCGTGGATCACGGCTTCGAGAATGGGGGGCGCTGTAGGCTCGGCGGTGGGGGTGGGGGTCGGCGAGGTGGGGCTCTCGGTGGTGGGGGTGGGAGTCGGGCGGACGATGCTAATGTCCGTGTCGGCATCGTCGGACGAGGACGTGAAGACCACGCCCAGGGCGACAGCCGCTGCTGCCGCCAGCGCCACCAGACCGAGGCCAGCCAGGTTACCTAGCAGGCGGATAGCCTTCCTCCTCCATGGCCTTCTCGATGGCCGTCAACTGCACCACAGACGGATCATACCGAATTGTGACCTGTTTCGCTTGGGGGTTGCCGTCAAGAAACTGCACGCCCGCCAGCTTGGACAGAGCCTCGCGAATAGCAGCGATACAGTGGCCGCAGGAGATATCGGGTGCGGTCAGAGTTACTTGCTCCACAATCTCACCTCCTCCCGAAGATCGATTTCTTCTTTGCCAGGCGAACCGCCTCGGCATGGGCCCGCTCCTCCAGGACGTCGTCCAGGGGCGCCAGCTCAACCTCGCCGTACCTGCGCCTGAGAGCCCGGGCGATGAGATGGTCGGCGAAGCGGGGGTTCTTCGGCAGGAGCGAGCCGTGCAGGTACGTACCGAAGGCGTTGTCTCCCTGCACCACCCCCTCGCTGCCATCGCGGCCGTTGTTGCCGAAGCCAACGATAACTTTCGCCAGTGGCCGAGCGCTCGGCCCCAGGTAGGTGCGGCCGCCGTGGTTCTCGAAGCCGACCAGGGTTCCGCCTTGCCAGCGCACGACCACGTTGCCGATGAAACGCTTGGCCGTCGGGCCCGGGTGGACGGTCCAGGCGTCGAAGATGCCGACGCCCGCCAACTCCTCGCCGGCGGCAGGGCGATAGTGGCGCCCCAGAAGCTGATAGCCGCCGCACACGGCCAGGAGCGCTACGCCCTGCTCCACGGCCTGGTGCAGAGCCTGGGCCTTGGTCTCGAGCAGGTCGGCCGCCACGCGCCGCTGCTCGCGGTCCTGGGCGCCGCCGATGAAGATCAGGTCGTAGGCGTCCGCATCCAGGGCCTCACCCAGCTCCAGCTCGTCTACCGCCAGGGTGATGCCACGCTGCTGGCAGCGGCGGCGGAGGGAGAGGATGTTGCCCCGGTCGCCGTAGAGGTTCATCAGCTTGGGGTAGAGGTGGGCCAAACGAAGGGTCGCTTCCACAGCCTCAGGCCTCCTCCCAGAAGGGCGGTCGCTGGCCCCAGCGGGCGAGGAGCTTGCGCACCTGGAGCATGGCAGTGTAGGTGGGAATGACGTACAGCCGCTCGCCCTCCGGCGTGAGCGCCAGGGCCTTCTCCAGGGCGCGCTCCGTATTGTCTTCGATGGCGGGATCGGCGTCGATATCGGCGTATTTCAGGCGGAGAGCCATGTCGGCGGCCCGCCGGCCGGAAGCGAGGAGAAGGGCCACCTGGCCGGCCAGCATCTCGAAGTCCACGTCCCAGATCCAGGAGACGTCCCGCCCGTCGGCGATGTCATCGTTGAGGAGGAACAGCAGGTTCTTCGGCCCTTCCTCGGCGCTGATCGCCCGCAGCACCTGGTTCAGGCCAGCGGGGTTCTTGGCCAGGATGGTCTGCACCTCGCGCCCGCGGACGATCATCCTCTCCTGGCGGCCGAAGGCAGCGGTGAAGGAAGCGACGCCCGCTCGGATGGCGTCCGCGGGGACGCCCAGAGCCACGCCGACGCTGACCGCCGCCAGGGCATTGTAGACGTTGTAGAGGCCCATGAGGAGCAACGACAGATCGAGCTGCCCCGAGGGAGTGGACAGGGCCAGGCGCAGGGGATGGTCGGGGCTTTGCTCGACCCTGGTGGCCTCGATGTCGGCGGCCGGCCGGGCCCTGCCACAGCCGGGGCAGACCCAGTGGCCCACGTGGCCGTAGAAGACGGCGCTGTAGCTGTACTCTCGGCCGCAGGAGGAGCACCAGCGGGCGTCAGCGGCGTGCTCGATCTGCTCGACGGCGCAGGAGGTGTCGCCGACGGCGTAGAACAAGACGGGCCCGCGGCAGGCGTCGGCCAGGCCGGCCACACCGGGGTCGTCGGCGTTCAGGACGACGGTGGTGGTAGGGGGAAGGGAGGCCACCGCTGGCCGCCAGAGGGCAGCCACGCTGTCGACCTCGCCGTAGCGGTCGAGCTGATCGCGGAAGAGGTTGGTGAAGGCGACAACACGGGGAGAGAGAGCGACGGCCGCCTCCGGCAGAGTCGCCTCGTCCACCTCGAAGATGCCCAGGCGTCGTTCGGGCTGGGGGAGCCGGCCGCGGGCATCGGCGGCCTCGATGAGGCAGGCGGTGATGCCCCGCATGAGGTTGGAGCCGCTATGGTTGTGGACGGGCCGGTAGTCGGCGGCCTGGACGATGTTCCTGACCAGGCGAGCGGTGGTCGTCTTGCCGTTGGTGCCGGTGATGAGGACGCAGCCGTGGCCCAGCTGGGCCGCCAAGCGAGTCGCCAGCCCTGGCGCGACGGCGTCGGCTACCAACCCGGGGAGGGCAGTGCCACCACCGAAGCCCAGGCGACGGCTGAGGGCGCCCACCAGCTTGGCCGTCGACACTGCTGCTGCCGTGCGCAGGCCCAAGACCGCGCTCACTGGCTCTCCTTGCGTGCCTCGATGAGCTTCACCAGGCCACCCAGGAGACTATCGACCGCGACCACCTGAAAGCCCGCCCTTTCCACGTTGGCCACGGTGTCGCGGTTGATGTTGGCCCCCGACAGGCGCACGAAGAGGGGGTTCAAGAGGTCCATGAGCCAGCCGAGGAGACGGTTGCGCAGGCGAACGTGCTCGAGAAGGATGAGGCGGCCGCCCGGCTTGAGCACGCGCCGCACCTCCGTGAGGCCGGCAACCGGGTCGGGCACGGAGCAAAAGACGAAGGAGGTGGCAGCGGAGTCGAAGGCGTCATCGGCGAAGGCCAGGCGCTGGGCGTCCATGAGACCGAACTCCACGGGCTTTCCGTTCTTGCGAGCCTTGTTCGCGGCCCGCGCCAGGAGCTTCGGGCTCAGGTCTATCGCCACCACCGGAGGCTCGGGCGGATAGTGAGCCAGATTGGCCCCCGTTCCCGCGCCCACCTCCAGGATGCGAGCGCCCTGCACTTTCGACCAGAGGAGGCGCCTCCAGCGCCCGATGACCAGTCGTTCCAGCAGGGCGCCGTGCAGGTCGTACACGGCGGCCTGGCGGTCGTAGCGACGCTGCGTTAGCTTGGTCTGCTTCCAGCCATGCCCCTGGCTCGTTTCCGGGGACTTGTCCACCAGAGCCTCCTCACCAGTCAGGTCACACTGCCGCCTTGAATCGGCGCAGGCGGAGGGAATTAGCCATCACCGTCAGCGAGCTGAAGGCCATGGCCACCGCCGCGAGGATCGGGTTCAGGAAGCCGAACTCGCCGAAGAAGGGCTCGAGGCCGCTCGGCACGCCCGTCCTCGAGAACAAAGGATACAGAATGCCAGCCGCAATGGGAATAAGGGCAACGTTGTAGAAGAAGGCCCAGAACAGGTTCTGGCGGATGATCTGAATGGTCTTCTTGCTGAGGGCGATGGCGGTTGGCACCCCACGCAGGTCGCCGCGGATGAGGGTGATGTCGGAGGCCTCCATGGCCACGTCGGTGCCGGTGCCGATGGCGATGCCTACGTCGGCTTGAACGAGAGCAGGGGCGTCGTTGATGCCGTCGCCCACCATAGCCACGACCTTGCCCTCGCTCTGGAGATCGCGCACCTGCTTGGCCTTGTCCTCGGGCAGGACCTCCGCCAGCACGCGGTCGACGCCCACCTGGCGGGCAATGGCCTCGGCGGTGCGACGATGGTCGCCGGTGAGCATGATGACCTCGATGCCCATCGCCTTGAGCTCGGCGATGGCCTCGCGGGCGCCCTCCTTGACCGTATCGGCCACGGCGATGACGCCCAGCACCTGGCCGTCGGCGGCCACAAACATGGCGGTCTTGCCCTGGGCCAGCAGCTCGTCGGCGGTCGTCTCCAGGCCGTTCAGCTTGGCGGAGCGCTGCTGCATCAAACTAAGGTTGCCCAGGAGAACCTGGCGTCCGTCCACCAGAGCCTGAACGCCCAGGCCGGGCACGGCGACGAAGTCCTTCGCCTCGGCGAGGGCCAGGCCGCGCTCCTTGGCCTCGGTCACGATGGCCTCGCCCAGAGGGTGCTCCGAGCCCCGTTCGGCGCTGGCGGCCAGACGCAGCACCTCCTCCGGCTGGCCGTCGCCGGCCAGCACATCGGTCACCCGGGGCTTGCCCTCGGTGATGGTGCCCGTCTTGTCCATGACGGCCGCTTGCACCTTATGGCCCCTCTCCAGGGCCTCGGCGCCGCGTATGAGGACGCCGCTCTCCGCCCCCTTGCCGGTGCCGACCATGATAGCGGTTGGGGTGGCGAGGCCAAGGGCGCAGGGGCAGGCGATAATGAGCACAGCCACGGCACTCAGGAGGGCGTAGGTCAACGCGGGCGATGGCCCGACGATGAGCCACACAACGAAGGTGGCGCCAGCCACGGCCATGACGGCCGGAACGAAGTAGGAGGCGACCACGTCGGCGAGGCGCTGGATGGGCGCCTTGGAGGCCTGGGCCTCCTCCACCAGGCGGATGATCTGGGCGAGGACGGTCTCCTCGCCGATCTTGGTGGCGCGGAAGCGGAATGAGCCCACCTTGTTGATGGTGGCGCCGATGACCTCATCGCCGGGGCCCTTCTCCAGCGGGATGCTCTCGCCGCTGATCATCGACTCGTCGACCGCCGAGCGGCCCTCGAGGACGACGCCATCGACGGGGATCTTCTCGCCCGGGCGCACGACCACGACATCGCCGGGGGCCACCTGCTCGATGGGTATGTCGACCTCCTGACCGTCGCGGACGATGCGCGCCGTCTTGGCCCGCAGGCCCATGAGGCGCTTGATGGCCGCCGAGGTCCGGCTCTTCGCGCGGGCCTCGAGCCAGCGGCCCAGCAAGATGAGGGCGACGATGAGTGCAGAGGTCTCGAAGTAGACGCTGGTCTCGATGGCGGCCGCCTCGAACAGGCCGGGCCCGAAGGTGGCGGCGATGCTGTAGCCGTAGGCAGCGCTGGTGCCCACGGCGATGAGGGTGTTCATGTCGGCGGTGAAGTGCTTGGCGGTCTTCCAGGTGCCCACGTAGAACTGCCAGCCAGCCCAGAACTGCACCGGCGTGGCCAGCAGGAAGGAGACGACGTTGATCCAGCGAACGGGGATATCGGCCAGGAGAGGGATGCGCCCATGCTGAGCGCCCAGCATGAGAAGAGCGCCGACGACGCCGGCGAAGAGGAGCTTGGCCAGGAGGGTGCTCTGCTCCCTTTGTCGCGCCTCGGCCTCGACGTCCCGCTCCGCCTCCGCGAGCTCGCGCAGGCGGTAGCCGACATCGTCCACCGCGCGGCGGAGGTCAGCGATGGCTACCTGGCCGGGCAGGAACTCCACCGTCGCCCGCTCGCTGGCGAGGTTGACGGTGGCCGACAGGACGCCGGGCACTTTCGTCAGGGCGGTCTCCACCCGCCGGACGCAGGAGGCGCAGGTCATGCCCTCCACGCCGACGGTGAGGCTTTCGCGGCGGGGCTCGTAGCCTGCGTCCTCGACGGCCTTGAACAAGTCCTCGATGCTGCTGGCCCGACGGTCGTGAAGTACCGCCACGCGCTCGCTGGCCAGGTTAACCGTGGCTTCGCTGACGCCGGGCACCTTCTTGAGGGCGCGCTCCACGCGCGACACGCAGGAGGCGCAGGTCATTCTGAAGAAAGCCCTGGCCATGGGGGCGGACAAGGGCATACTAATCAGCGACGACGCCTTTGAGGGAAGCGATTCCCTTGCCACGGCAAAGGCCCTTGCAGCCGCCATTAAGGATCTCGAATATGACCTGGTTTTCACCGGTCAGCGGGGCGTGGATGATGACATGGGCGTGGTTGGGGCCGCCCTTGCTGAATGCTTAGGGATTCCGCAAATATCCTCGGCCGTTAA
>JAIVWR010000016.1:0-13394 GCA_048636435.1 Acidobacteriota bacterium
AGCGGATGAGCGCCTCCTCCATCTTCAGCCAGCCGTGGCCGTGCTCGTTCCAGCACTTATACGGCCAGGCCTTGAGCCAGAGCCAGCCGCCTCCGACTCCATCCAACCTCACGTCCGCCGGGGCAGCCCGCGGCTGGGGCTCGGGGGCCAGCGGGACCTCTCTGAAGCGGCGAGCACGCACGCTCGCGGATACCGCCGCCACGCCCGCGACCACGACGAGCACAAGGCCCAGCAAGCCGATGCCAAGCGCAATCGCCCAGAGTGTCGAGTCACCCATCCTGGTTTCTCATCGTACCACTGAGCTAGTATAGTGCATCTGAGGTGAGTGTCAATCCGCGTCTGCGGGCACCACCGTGACACGGGAGCACCGACCAGTCCCAGATGAGGTCGTGACCCCAGGCGACCTTGGTTGCACGTGCTCCCAGCCTCCGTCGTGTGCAGCGTTCGGCCAGAGGGCGGATGACGCGCGTACGGATAGCGCCGGTTGCATCCGCCCGAAGGCAAGGGTACAATACATAAAGGTTGATATCTGGTTGGAAAGACTGCGGTCTCGAATCTTGGAACCATGATGAACTCCTCTAGTCCAACGGGCGTTCCTTTCGTGCCTGCCGTCGGCACACTGCGGGTGACCGACGGTGAGCGGGCCGAGGAACCGGTCGCGGGCGCCGGTGCCATGGCTACTCCGCGCCGGTCCGCCAGTGGACGGCTCCGCGAGCACCTGTTCGTCCTGATGCACCTGACTGGCCAGCCATCCCCGCCTCTCTATCAAGAGCTGTGCGACATCGTTTCGCAGACGTACTGGTCGACGGCCGGCGGCATTACCGCCGCGCTACGCGTGGCGGCTGGAGCTGTCAACCGTCACCTGCTTCGAGCCAACCTGGACTTGGAGCCAGCTCAGCGAAGCTATGGCAACCTGATCTGCGCCGTCCTCTCCGGTGACGAGGTCTACCTTCTTGAGGCAGGGTCCGTCTGGGCATCCGTCCGGCACCGCAACTGGCAGGAGAGCTTGCTTCACGGGCAGGATGGACCCGCACTGGGCGGTGGTGCGGCAGCACGCATCCGCCTCTCGCACGCCACGGCCGCTGTGGGCGACACGATGGTCCTGACCTCTCCCGCACTGGCTGAAGGGGAGCGCAGCGAGGACATCACCCGGGCGCTGGGCGGCGCTAGCGTTGAAGATATCGTGGACGGGTTGTATGAAGCTCGTTCGGCGGGCGACTACGTCGGCCTTGTGGTCCGATTCAACGGTTGGGGTGCGGACACCGATGAGCCTGGGATCATCCAGCCTGTCGCGATCCCCATATTCAACGTTCCGGCGCCGGCGCCGACGGCCCACGTGCCGGCTGTAGAGCCAGCAACATCTCCAGAGCAAGGACGCCGCTGGCGGTCCGAGCCCTCAGACACGCCAGGACCCACCCTGGGGAAACGGATGGGTGACTTCGCGCGCCCGGTGGGCGCACTTGCATGTCGCGCTGGCCAACCCTGTCATCGAGGAGTTCCGCTTCGAGCTGGAGGAGGCAAGCTAGCCCTACAGCGTCCCCTTGGTGCTGGGGATATCGCTGATGCGCGGGTCGATGCGAGTGGCATCGCCCAGGGCGCGGGCCAGAGCCTTGAACGCTGCCTCCGCCTTGTGGTGGTCGTTCGTCCCGGCCAGCACCCGCACGTGCAGGTTGAACCGCCCTTCCACGGCAAACGCCGCCAGGTGATGCGCGATCATCTCCGTGGGCAGCTCCCCTATCCGATCAGAGGTGAAAGGCAGATCCACCGCCGCGTGCCCTCTGCCGCTCAGGTCCACCGCCACCAGCGCCAGCGCCTCGTCGAGGGGCACGACGGCGTGGGCCATCCGCACGATGCCTCGTCGCTCGCCCAGGGCCTCAGATAAGGCACGCCCCAGGCCGATGCCTACGTCCTCGATCAGGTGATGGGGGTCGCGCTCGATATCACCGCTGGCCTGTATCGTTATGTCGAACAGGCTGTGGCGGGGCAATTGCTCCAGCAGGTGGTCCAGCATGCCGATGCCGGTGGCGATGTCGACCTGGCCGCTGCCGTCCAGGTTCATCTCCACCGTCACCTGCGTCTCCTTCGTCTCGCGGCGGACGCTGCCTTTTCGTTCAGGGGGCAAGGCTCCCTCCTATCTCCCTCAGGGCCGCCAGGAGCCGGTCGGTGTGCTCCGGCTTGCCCACGGTAATGCGAATGCAGTCCTTCACACCAGGCGTATCGAAGTGGCGAATGAAGATGCCCTGCTGACGCAGACGCTGCCAGAGCTCGCTGGCGTCGATGCCCTGACTGCGATAGAGGATAAAGTTAGCCTCCGACGGGAATCCCCGCAGGAAGGGCACGGATGTCAGTTCCTCCGACAGCCGCTCCCGCTCGCGCACGATGGCCTGCACCCGCTGCTGTAGCGTCTCCCGATCCTCCAGCGAGGCCAGGACGGCCACCTGGGCGGCCACGTTCATGTTATAGGGCATCTTGACCTTGCGCATGAGCTCGGCGATGCCTTTGGGAAAGACGCCGTAGCCGGCCCTCAGGCCGGCCAGACCTGCCCACTTGCTGAACGTGCGCAGAACGATGAGATTGTCCTGCTGCGGCACCAAGCCCACGAAGCTTCGGTCGCTGAACTCCACGTAGGCCTCGTCCACCACCACCAGGACGCCGATGGAGAGCACCGCCTCCAGCTCGGCCGCCGAGATGGTGTTGCCGCTGGGGTTGTTGGGCGAAGCGATGAAGACGACCTTGGCGCCCTCCCTCGCTGCCTCCTGCACGGCTGCCACGTCCAGGCCGAAGTCCTCGCGGCGGGGCACCTCGACGACGCGAGCGCCTCGGATTTCGCACACGAAAGCGTACATGCCGAAGGTGGGCACGCAATTGACGGCCACGTCGCCGGCGGAGAGAAAAAGGCAGGCGATGAGCTCCAGCAGCTCGTCGCTGCCGTTCCCCACCACGATGTGCTCGCTGTCCAGGCCCAGGTAGTCGGCCAGGGCCTGACGCACCCGCCGCTGCTCCGGGTCGGGATAGATGTGGTATAGGTCGAAGTTGGCCAGCGCCTCCCTGACCCGCGGCGAGGGGCCGTAGGGGTTCTCGTTGCCGTCCAGCTTCACGATCTGGTCGGCGGGGATACCCAGCTCCTCGGCCAGCACATCCACCGGCTCGATGGGCTCGTAGCCCAGCATCTCCAGAAGCTCCGGCCGCACCAGGCGCAGCGCGTCCATCCTCGTTCGGGCAGGGTCAGGCATCAGCGTCCGCCCTCCAGTCGCCGCTCGATGGCCCGAGCGTGGGCGGTGAACCCCTCGGCGCGGGCGATGACTGCCGCCGCCGGCCCCAGCTCGGCCAGCGCCGCCTCGTCCAGGGATACCACGCTGGTCACCTTCAGGAAGTCGTGCACCCCCAGAGGCGAGGAGAAGCGAGCGCTGCCCCCCGTGGGCATGACGTGGCTGGGGCCGGCCGTGTAGTCGCCCACAGCCTCCGCCGAGAGCCCCCCCACGAATACGGAGCCGGCGTTGGCCACCTGGCCCAGATAGCGCTCGCCGTCGCTCACCGCCAGCGAAAGGTGCTCAGGGGCGTACTCGTTGGCCAGGGCCAGCGCCTCCTCCAGCGTCTCCACTACTATCGCCAGTCCCTGTCCCTCCAGCGCGGCGGCTGCGATGTCCCGCCGCTCCAGCGACTCTAGCTGCTGTTCGATTTCTCGCATCACCGCCTCGGCTAGGGCGTCGGATGTGGTGATGAGAATGGGGCTGGCCAGGGCATCGTGCTCGGCCTGGGCCAGCAGGTCGGCGGCGCACAGGGCGGGGTCGGCGCCGTCGTCGGCCACCACCAGCGTCTCCGTAGGGCCGAAGATACCGTCGATGCCCACCAGCCCGTGCACTGTCTTCTTGGCCAGGGCCACGAAGATGTTCCCCGGGCCGCATATCTTGTCCACGCGGGGGATGGTCTCGCTGCCGAAGGCGAGGGCAGCGATGGCCTGAGCGCCGCCCGCCCGAAAGATGCCGTCCACGGCAGCGATGTCGGCAGCCACCAGCTTCAGGGGCGAGATGCTGGCGTCGGCGGCCGCCGGCGTGGCCATGTGCACCTCGGCAACGCCGGCCACCCGCGCCGGGATGGCGGTCATGAGCACCGACGAGGGATAGACCGCCTTCGTGCCGGGCACGTACATCCCGACCCGCTCCAGCGGCCGTACCACCTGGCCGAGGCCGCCCTCATCGAAGCCGGCCAGGGAGTGGTCAAGCTGCTTCTGGTGGTAGGCCCGGATGCGGTCGGCGGCAAAGCGCAGCGCCCGCACCACCTCTTCGTCCACCTGCGCGTAGGCGTCCTCTATCTCCTGCGCCGACACCTTCAGGGAGAGATCAGCGCCCGCCTGGACGCCGTCGATCTCCTCGTTATAGCGCCGGACGGCGGCATCGCCGCCCTCCCGCACGTCGGCCAGGATGCGGTCCACCACCGCCTGGGCGTCCAGGTCTGCCCCGAAGACGCGCCGTATCTCCCGGCGGACGGCTGGGGGCAACTCGGCCTCTCCCAGGGGACGACGGAGGCGGGCCAGCAGGCGGCGGCCCTCCTCATTGCCGTGAACAAGCCTCAAACCAGGTACTCCTTGATGGCCTCCCGGCCCTCGTTTAGCGACCTCTCCAGGAAAGCCTCGAGGCGCTCGCGGCTGAGGTAATCGGTGGCCTCAGCCACGAGATCGGGAAGCGTCTTCACGAACTCGGCGATGGCCGCTGGCGTATCGACTCCCGCCGCTTTCAGAGCGCGGCCGCCGAAGTAGCGGAACCGCTCCCAGTCCGGCGAGTGGTTCAGCGCCTCCGCGATCAGCTCTCGCCACCGTCCCAAAGCGCCCCCATCGATGAAGCCCACCTCCAGGTCCAGGACCGGACGGGCAAGCTCCTTCACGATGTGGGACATGGCCTGCCGGTCAGCGCGAGTCTGACGGTCCAGATCGTACTGAACGGCACGGTCCATGATGTTCGCTCGCGTGTCACCGGCCATGGGCGAAGACCGGCCGAAGAAGGGCCGATAGACGTCATTGATCCAGACCTCGTCCATCACCAGATGGGAGATGTAGCCGCAAACGAACGCCACCGTTGCCGGACTGAGCTCGGCCGGGCGGGCCAGAGCCGGATGCACCTTGAACATAGCGGCCACCGCGCTCTGCTCTCCGTACTCTCGCAGATCGAAGAAGTGAGTGCGCTCTCTCTCCCAGCCCATCAAGATATGGATATCGGGAGCCGTAGCGCCCAGATAGAGGCTCCCTGCGTCTACATCGAGGGCGCGGTGACGGAGCTGGTCGGCGATGCGACTAGCGACGGCGGCATGCAGGGCCAGCGCTGGCATCTCTCCTCGGGCAACCTCCCACCGCCATTCTATCACCTGTCCGCCACGGGCGGGGGCGAACCCGCCTGGCGGAAGCGTTCGATGAGCTTAGAGAGGAGCTCGGCCTTGCCAGACGGCGGCCGCCGTTTGCTGGCGATGAGGCAGGTGGTGGAATGCAGGAAGCGGTCGATGGTCTTGAGTTTGTTTTCGGCCAGCGTTCTGCCCGTCTCTACGCCCTCGATGAGCAGATCGGCGTCTTCGGGGACAAACCCCTCGGAGGCGCCGCTGATCGGTATCAACTGATAGCGCCAGAAGTGGTTCTGGCGGGCATAGTGGTCGGCGATGGCGGGAAACTCCGAGGCCACCCGAATGACCTTCACGCCCCGGCGACGCCAAAGCTCGACCGCCTCGGCCAGGCTGGCAACCGGCAGGTCTTCACTGACCACCGCCGACAGGTCGAACTGGCCGCCGCCAAGGTCCACAACCTCCTCCACTGGACTGCCGGGAAACTGGAGAAGATGCTCCATCAAACAGTCGCGGCCGCTGACGACCAGGTCGAAATTGCCCAGGGCCACCTGCTGGGGCATGTCCTGGGGCCGAATGACCTTCACCTCCAGGCCTTCCAGGGAGCTCCGCGGCCTGCGCACCCACCCCTGCTCGTCATAGCCCTGGCACGACAGGCCAGCCGCCCGCAGGATAGCGGCGGCGCTGGGCTGCTGGTGCCCATCGGGCAGTGCCAAGCGCACCGTGGTGGCCGGTCGCTCGGTCGCCAGGGGCGGCCGTGGCGGCCCAGCCAGGGCAGAGGGCAGCTCGAGGCCGTCTTCCGGCTGCCGACCGCCCTCCAGGGCCATGAGGGGGCCCAGCACGGTGCTCAGGTCCTTCCCCTCAAGGCTGTGGCGGTGAGCGATGAGCCAAGGCGAGCCCACCAGCAGGCGATACAGCGGCCTCAGACCCTGCGCTTGCACCTCCTCCTCGCTGCTGGCAGCAACGACCGCCAGGTCAGCGTCCTCGGGAGGATAGGCCTCCGCCGCTCCCGACACCGCGAACACTCGATAGGCCGGCAGGCGGGCGCTGAGCGCGAATGCCTCGGTCAGGTTGGGGAACTCGCTGACCAGGCGCAGGCCAGGCACCCCCGCCAGGCCGTCCAGGCTGGTCAGACCGCTATCGGACGCTGTCGCCACGTACAAGCTCGAGGGGCCCAGAGGAAGGGCCCTTAGCTGCACCACCGCCTCGCTGGGATAGCGAGTGAGCAGCTCCTTCAGCCAGGCCAGGCTACAGATGCCCAGGTCGTAGTTGCCCAAGGCGATCTGGATGGGGATGTCCTTCTCGCGGAAGACCCTCAGGAGCACGTCCCGGCGGCCGTCCAGGCGCGGTCGATAGGAGCGGGAGCCGTCCGTGTAGCCGCGGACGGTCAGGCCAGCCTGCCTCAGAAGCTCATCGGTGGGCCGAGCCAGCTGGCCAGCGGGGAGGGCCAGCTTAAGAGACACCGCCCGTCGCCTCCAGGGCAGCCAGCAGATCGTCGAGCTTGGCGAAGGCCCGCCGCCGCTTCTTGGTCCGATCGTAGAGAGAGTAGCCGATACCCTTAGCAGAGGGCTTCACCGTCACCTCCCAGCGGCAGGCAGAAGGCGCATCGCGGACCAGGGCCACCTCCGTCCGCAGGCCCAACTGCTGAAGCGGCCCGATAGCAGCGAAGGCCGTCACCACAACATCTGCCCGATCGGAGGCGGGCTTCACACAGACAGCTTCCTGCCAGGGAATGGCCTCCTCCGCCGAAGGCAGCAGCCTGGCCAGCTTGGCCACGTCCAGGGCAAAGCCACAGGCCGCCACATCGGGGCCGCCCACCAGAGCGATCAGCCCGTCGTAGCGGCCGCCCCCTCCGACCCTCTCCCCGTCGGCCACGAACTGGAAGACGGGCCCCGTATAGTACTCGAAGCTGCCCACCAGCGCCGCAGCCACCTGGCAGCGGCAGCCCAGAGCCGACAGCGTATCGACCAGCGTGGCCAGCTCCTCCAGGGGACGGGCCATCTGGGGCACCGCCTTCTGGAAGGCGCTGCCGAGATTAGCCAGATAGGCGCTACCAGCCCCCTCGCCCTCGAACAGCACCCGCAGAGGCGCTCCCAGGGACGGCAGTCGCTCCTCGACCTCGGCCAGAGCCGTCAGATCGCCGTCCAGGATGCGATCGTAGACGCGCACCTGGTCGGCGCGCTCCAGGCCGGCCTGAGCGAGAACCGACCGCACGATGCCGGGATGGAAGAGGCGCACCTCGACCGGTCCCAAGCCCAGCCGCTCCAGCGTCTGGCAGGCCAGGAGGATCAGCTCCACCTCGCCTCGCGGCTGGGTATCGCCGATAAGCTCCACGCCGCACTGCCAGCCCTCGCGCGGCTCGTCCCCCTCCGCGAAGCGGAATACGTTCTGGATGTAGAAGAGCTTGGCCAGCTTCTCCTGCTGCAGGCGCTCCACGAACAGGCGAGCGGTGGGTATCGTGGCGTCGGGGCGCAGCACCACCCGCTCGCCGCTCCAGCCATCCCAGTCCAGGAACGAGTAGACGCGCCCCAGCATCTGGGGCGAGAGGGTGCCGGCAGCCGTGAACAGGTGCAGGTGCTCGATGGTGGGGGTGCGCACCTCCTGATAGCCCCAGGCCAGGCAGGCGGTGCGGAACACCTCCTCCACCCGCCGAAAGCGGGCCATATCGGCGGGCAGCAGGTCGCGCATGCCGCGGCAACGTGGTGACTCTTCGACCATGGCTAACCCTTTTCTACTCAGATTAGGCCCCATTCTACCGCAGGGGCCAGACCCGTTCAACGATTGACGTAGTCGTAGATAGCGCGGGAGAGAACGGCGATGGGTTCGGGCTCTCCGCCCCTGTCGGACAGGACAGCGATGACATAGGTGGGCTGCGGAGCGTAGACGATACCCACGTCGTGAGTGACCTCAGCCAGATTGCCCGTCTTGTGGGCTACCTCCGTGTCAGGAGGCAGCAGCGCCGGCAGGCGGTCGCGCACCTTTTGGGCTAGCATAAGGTCGAGCATCTCTCGGCTGGCTTCGCTGCTGACAGCCGCTTGCAGGACCACCATCTCCAGGAAGAGCGCCATATCCGCCGCTGTACTGATCACGTCCTCTTGCCCGAAAGCGCTTTCGGTCAGGCCCAAAGCCTGCAGGTCGCGATTGATGTTCCCCGGCCCCACCCTGTCTAGCAGCAAGAAGCCGCTCGTGTTGTCGCTATAGGTGATCATAGCCCACAAAGCCCCGCGTACCGTCAGCGTATCGCAGACCTCAACAGGTAGGCTCCCTGCATCGAAGGAGGCATAATAGGGCGTCACCAGTAGCTCCTCATCCATCTGCAGCAGACCCAGTTCCACCTGCTTATAGACCTCATACATCACCCAGAGCTTGAACAGGCTCGCGGTTTCGAAACGCTTATGCGGGTTGACTTCCGCTACGGCCCCATTGACCAGGTTCTTGACCACCACTCCGTAGCTGTCCACCTCATCGCCGAGGCTGCTCCGGATAACCTCCTCCAGGGCAGCATCACGATGGGATGGCAATGGTGCGTAGGCCGACGACAGAGGAACACCGGTGGGCCCGGTAAGCGGTTCCTCATCTGCGCACCAGACGGCCTCCGCCGACTGGCTGGGCTCAGGGGAAGGCGCTGCCGCCTGGCTGGGCCGAGGAGAAGGCGCTTCCGCCTCTTCGGCACGAGGGCTTGCGGGCAACGCTGTCGGGGTAGAGAGGCTTGGGGTCACTGGCCTCTCAGTCGTGGGCAGAGGCGTCGGCGACCCTACCGATTCCTCCACGCTGCCCGGCGGTGCAACCTCCGGAGAGGCGCGGCAGCCGACGCACAAGGCAACTGCCGCTAGCAAAGCCACAAAGAGAAGCCGCCAAGGGACCCTTCTATCTGTTAACATTGCTTGCAGATCATAGCGCAAACCGTGGCGGTGCTGCACTCCCACTCGCTTCTCCGAGACTGGCGGGGGCAGTAGGAACCGAGCGGCCAAACGACTATAATGACGCTAGACGAGGTTCCGCTCATGAGGGATCGTATCCTGGTCATGCCCCGGAGGCAACGACTGGTTCTTGTGCGCCGTCTGGCCCTCCTGGTCGTCGCCCTGGCTCTCTTGGCCGCCGCCTGCGGCGGCCCCGGCGGGCCGGAGGGGGCTGTTCACGTTCTGAAGGCCGATGGTGACGTGAACCCCGTCATGGCCCGCTACATCGACCGGGGCATCGACCAGGCCGAAGACGCCAACGCGGTGGCGGTCGTCATCGAGCTGGATACCCCCGGCGGCCTCATGACCTCCATGGAGGACATCGTCAAGCGTATTGAGGAAGACCGCATACCGGTTATCGTCTACGTATCGCCGAGGGGGGCAAAGGCTGCCTCGGCGGGAACCTTCATTACCATGGCCGCCAACATCGCCGCCATGGCCCCCAGCACCCGCATCGGCGCCGCCAGCCCCGTGGGGGCTGGGGGCGAGGACATCGAGGGCACCATGGGGAAGAAGGTGACCGAGGACGCCGTGGCCTATGCCAGGACCATCGCCAACTATCGCGGCCGCAACGCCGAATGGGCAGAGCAGGCCGTGCGCGAGGCCGTCTCAGCCACGGAGACGGAGGCGGTCGAGCTGAACGTGGTGGACCTGATAGCTAACGACCTCTTCTCCCTTCTGGAGGCGGTGGACGGGCGTGAGGTACAACTGGTCGACCGCACAGTCACGCTCACCACCATGGAGGCCCTCGAGCAGGACAAGATCGTCCACAACAACATGAACTTCGCCGAGCGCTTCCTGGACATCATCAGCAACCCCAACATCGCCTTCCTCCTCCTCAGCCTGGGTTCGATAGCCCTCTTCTTCGCAATCATCAACCCGGACCAGATCTTCCCCGGGGTCTTCGGGGTCATCGCCCTCATCATGGCCTTCTTCTCCCTCAGCGTACTTCCCTTCAACTGGGCAGGGCTCATCCTCATCTTCCTGGCCTTCGCCCTGTTCGCCGCCGAGATCTTCGTGACCAGTGGCGGCATATTAGGCATCGGCGGCGTAGTGGCTCTCCTTCTGGGTGGCTTGTTGCTAACCTGGGGCAACCCGCCCGAATTCCAGGTGAACAGGTGGCTGGTCTATGGCATGGCGGGGGCGGCAGGCGCCTTCTTCCTGTTTGTGGTAACATCGATCATCCGCATCCGCCGCCAGCCGGTGGTGACGGGCATCAATACCCTCATTGGCCGCCGCGCTGTAGCCCGCTCGCCCCTCGATCCCAGCGGCATGGTGTTCATAGATGGGGAATACTGGACGGCTACCCTAGAAGACGGCAGCGCAGAGGAGGGCGAGGAGGTAGTCGTCACGGCAGTCGAAGGCCTCAAGCTGATGGTAAGGAAATAGGAAAGGAGCAGACGATGACTACTGGCCAGCCGATGGAAGGCAGCCGCTTAGCCAGGGTTCTCACCCGGTTGGGATGGCTCCTGGTTGTCCCGTTCTTCTTCGTGGCCGTGAAGATCCTGAGGGAATACGAACGGGGAGTGATCTTCCGCCTGGGCCGCCTGGTGGACACCCGCGGGCCGGGCCTCTTCCTGATCATCCCCTTCGTAGAGAGTATGCAGAAGATCGACCTCCGTGTCATCACCCTGGACGTACCCAGCCAGGAGATCATCACCCGCGACAACGTGACGGTTAAGGTCGATGCGGTGATCTACTTCCGCATCGTGAACCCTGAGGACGCAGTGGTGAAGGTAGAGAACTGGTTCCGGGCCACCGCCCTCATCGCCCAGACCACCCTCCGCAGCACCATCGGCCAGTCGGAGCTGGACGAGCTTCTGGCCCAGCGCGAGGACATCAACAAGCGCCTCCAGGTCTCCATCGATGAGGCCACCGAGCCCTGGGGGATCAAGGTGAGCATGGTGGAGGTAAGGGATGTCCTCCTGGCGCCGGAGATGGTGCGCACCATCGCCCGCCAGGCGGAGGCCGAGCGGGAGCGACGGGCCAAGGTCATCCACGCCGACGGCGAGTTCCAGGCGGCCGAGCGCCTGGCCGAGGCCGGCCGCATCATCGCTGCCTCGCCAGGCACCCTGCAGCTCCGCTACCTGCAGACCCTGACCGAGATCGCCACCGAGGGCACCAACACCGTGGTCTTCCCCATCCCCATCGACCTGCTTCAGGCTCTGACAAAGGCAGGCGGCGCTTCTTCAACGGGTTAGGCCTGAGCCCCAGCAGGAAAGCGGCCAGGGAAGACGAACGGCGCGGGGAATGCCGACCTAGCGCAGGGTCACGTCGCCGGCAGCAATGGTCACATGCGAGCCGTCGGCCCGGCGCAGGACGAGGTTGCCATCGGCATCCACATCCTCGGCCAGCCCCTCTTCCACCTGCTCGCCGAAGCGCACCTGCACCTCTTTGCCCAGCGTGCCCAGACGAGCGCGCCACTCCTTGTGGATCGGCTCGCCCGCCTGAGCGGCCAGATAGAGCGCCTCGAACTCGTTGAGGATGCCTGCCGCCAGGCCCTCTCGCGACACCTCCCGCCCAAGCTCGGTCATGACGCTGGTGGCCAGGGGGGTCGCCTCGCCATAGGCAGCCATGTCGGCGTTGACGTTCACGCCGATGCCCACCAGGGCGTAGCTCACACCTTCGCCCACCAGCTCCGACTCGCTGAGAATGCCAGAGATTTTTCGTCCGGCCACCAGCACGTCGTTGGGCCACTTCAGACTCGTCTGCAGGCCCGCCAGCCGCTCGATGGCGCGGGCCACTGCCAGAGCGGCGATGATGACCAGCGCCTTCAGATGCTCGGCCGGTGGGCGGAGGACGACAGTGAAGTACAGGCCGCCCCTTGGCGAGGTCCAGGAGCGCGTCAGACGGCCCCGGCCCGCTGTCTGGCGGCCAGCCAGGACCACTGTGCCCTCGGCTGCTCCCGCCCGGGCCAGCTCGCGGGCCAGGTCCTGGGTGGAACCGAGAGCCGCCCGATACTCCAGGCGGCGCCCGACAAAGCTGGTCGTGAGGCTTTCCCTCAGGGCCTTGGCGGAGAATCTGGCGGTCATGGCAAGGGAAGGATATACCGCCCCAAAACAAAAAGCCAGCCCGCCGTAGCGGGCTGGCTTTCGCGCTAGGCCTCAGGGCCTAGCCCGCCATCACCTCCAAGGAATGGCGGTGCGGGTGGACGGGCCTGAGGCCCTCGCTACTATGATCGTCCATCCACATCACCTCCTTTCCTACGAACAATACTAACAGCTTTCCAGGGAGGAGGTCAATCGGCGGCCGTCCTTGATCGAAGCCGGTGGGCTAGGAGAACATCTCCCGCAGGAGCTCGCGCGCCACCCGGCACTCGTCCCAGGGGATGACCGTATCGCCGATGGTGATGGACTGCTCGTGCCCCTTGCCGGCCAGGAGCACAACGTCCCCCTCGACTGCCATGGCCAAAGCGTGGGCGATGGCCTCCCGCCGCTCGGGGATTCGAATGAAGTGATGCCCCTCGTGTCGGCCGGCCTTCTCCAGGCCCTGAGCGATCTCCGCCAGGATGGCCTGGGGGTCCTCCTGGAAGGGGTTGTCGTTGGTGAGGACGGCGAAGTCGGCCTGCTCGCCCGCCGCCAGCCCCATGCCCGACCGGCGGGGCCTCTCCCTCTCGCCTATGCAGCCGAAGACGACGATGAGCCGCCCCTGGCATCGCTCGCGCAGGAACGCCAGGACGCGCCGCAGGGCCTCGGGCGCATGGGCGAAGTCCACCACCACCGTGAACGGCTGCCCCTCGTCGATACGCTCCAGGCGGCCCGGCACGCCAGGGAAAGACGCCAGGGCATCCCTGACGGCAGCCAGCGACATGCCCTGGGAGAGCGCTACTGCCGCCGCCGCCAGGCTGTTGGAGACGTTGAACAGGCCGGGGAGGCCGACGGCCACCTCCAGCTCGCTCCCCTCCGCCCGGAGACGAAAGCGAGAGCCCCACTCGGTGGGAGCGATATCCGCCGCCTGGATGTCGGCCGCCTTCTGCACACCATACGTCACGATTCGGGCCCGTGTGAGGCCGGCGAAGTAGGCGGCGGCGGGCTCGTCGGCGTTGAGCACGGCCACCTTGTCCACCCCTTTGTCAGCCGCCTCGTCCAGCATGGCGAACAGGCGACCCTT
>JAIVWR010000017.1:0-13188 GCA_048636435.1 Acidobacteriota bacterium
TCCCCACGAAGAGCTGATGGCGGAGGCAATGTCCTTGGCCACGACGCTGGCCCAGGGGCCGACCCGCACCCTGGGGTTGGCGAAGGAAGCCTTGCACAAGGGGCTAGTGTCCGACCTGGCCGGCGCCGAGGCTTCGGAGTTGGGCTTCCTGGCGACCTGCGTGCGCTCGCCCGAGTTCGCCGAGGGGGTGCGGGCCTTCCTGGAGAAGCGACAGCCGCGATTCCACTAGAGCCCAGGGGGTACGGCGGGCGTTTTCCCCACTACTCGAACGTGTACACCGGGCCGAAGTACTCCCACCTGCCCTTGCCATTCTCCACCACGACCCGCTCCATGGGGCCGGCCTGGAGGGTCCAGTGGTCGGTGTCGCTTATGGTGATGGTCACACCCTCCAGCAGTAGATCGCTACGGTAATCTGTGAGCGACTCGACGGCATCCATCAGGCCCTCTCGGGTCAGATCGTCACAGGTCCTGCTGAGGGACTCGAGCATGACCTCCGCTATGAACTGGGCGAAGAGGGTGAAAACGCCGGGGGATGGCCCGCCATAGGTCTGCATGATCTCATGGTGCTGGGCTATGGCCGGGTCGTCGGTGTTGCCCGGCAGCTTGAAGGCGTTGAATGAGATCAGGCCCTCTGCCAGTTCAGCGGAGACGAACTGGAACAGGATGGGATCGGAATTCGTGTAGCTGGCCAGGAACTGGGGGTGCCAGTCCAGGCGGTCGGCCTGTTTGATGGCCTGGGCAGTGAAACCGGGCGTGGTATAGAGGACGACCACCTCAGCGCCGGAGTTCTTCATGTTGCTCACCTGAGAGTTGATGGAGACCGCCGTGGCTTCATAGCTCTGCTCGGTGACCAGCTCGTTCTTTTCGGGGTCGAGGCCAGCCTTCACTCCTTCCAGGCCATCCCAGCCGAGGTGCTGGTTCTCCCAAAGGACGGCCACCTTCTTGCCCGGCAGATTCTCGGAGATGTAGCGGCCAAAGAAGCTCCCCTCGGTGCGGTAGTCGGGGACGCCGCCAACGGACCAGGGGAATTCCTCGGGGTCGGCACCCCAGAGGTGCGCGCCCCCAACGATGAACAGGTCGGGCACTCCCAGGTCGTTGAGGTAGGCCTGAACGCCGGAATGGGGGTGATCGCCTACCGCTCCGAAGATAGCGAATACCTTCTCTTGCTCCAGCAGCTTGCGGGTCGCCTCAAGAGCCTTTGCGGGGTCGCCGCCGTTGTCCTCTACCTTTAGGACGATGTCGCGACCGCAGACGCCTCCCTGGGTCTCGTTGACCCACTCGAAGTAGGCTTGCTGCGTCTGAGGAAGCATGGAATAGACCGCGCCGAAGGTGCCACTGAGCATGGCGTGCTGGCCGATGATTATTTCCGTGTCGGTGATGCCTGGTCCGGTTGCCGTCGGGGTGGGCGTGGCCGCCGGCGTGGCCGCCGGCGTGGCGGTGTCGGTGACGGCGGGAGTGGGGGTGGCGGCCTCCTCCTCTTCCCCGTCGCAGGCTAGCGTCAAGGGGATGATGACCAGGGATGCCAGAAGGAAAGCGGCCAGAAGGCTGCTACGCTTGCAGACCATGGGTACATGCTGCATGGATCGTATCCTTTCTCATTCACGGGCGGGTCTAGGGGCATTGTAGACTGATGGCACTTAAGGTCAACCATCAGCGAGGCGTGGGCCGTGGCGCTCGGCGGCGAACCGGGTTGGTGCACTCACCGGCGACTGGTGTGCGGGCAGGCGATGGAGAGACGGCCGCAGCGGTGCTCAGATTGAAAGATTTGTTGTGCATGCTATACTAGCTATACGAGGAGAGGAGGCTTTCTGGGGATTGCACGGACGGCACCTCATATCGGTTGCTGATCTCTCTCCGCGGGACGTCCAGCGGGTCGTCGATGTGGCCTTGCAGACGAAGAATGGCCAGTCGGTCTCCATCCTGGGCGGGAAGACGCTGGCCCTTCTGTTCGAGAAGCCGTCCCTGCGCACGCGAGTGAGCTTCGACGTGGCGATGCAGCAACTGGGTGGCCACGCCCTCTATCTATCGCCGGCAGAGGTGGGCCTGGGCGAGCGAGAGCCTGTGGCGGACGTGGCGCGGGTTCTTAGTCGCTACGTGGACGCCATCGCCGCACGCACCTTCAAGCATGAGACGGTGGAAGAGCTGGCTCGCTGGGCCGACGTGCCGGTGATAAATGCCCTCTCCGATGGCGAGCACCCCTGTCAGGCGCTGGCCGATCTGCTTACCATCTACGAGAAGAAGGACCGGTGGCGGGGCCTCGTGCTGGCCTTCGTGGGCGACGGCAACAACGTTGCGCGCTCGCTCATGCTGGGGTCGGCCATGGTGGGAATGGAGTTTCGGATTGCCTCGCCGCAGGGCTACTGCGTATCCAGAGCGCTGGTAGACAAGGCAGAGAGTCTGGCCGCTGCCTCGGGGGCTGCGGTTGTCTGCGTCGAGTCGCCTCAGGAGGCGGTTCGCGGCGCCGATGTGGTGTATACGGATGTCTGGGCGAGCATGGGCCAGGAGAAGGAGCAGGTGGAGCGGAGGCGGGCGTTCAGCGGCTACCAGGTGAACGCCGAACTGCTGGCCCTGGCCTCGCCCGACGCCATCGTGATGCATGATCTGCCTGCGCATCGCGGTGAGGAGATAGCGGACGAGGTGATCGAGGGGCCTCAATCGGTGGTGTTTGACCAGGCGGAGAACAGGCTGCACGCTCAGAAAGCCGTGCTGGCCTTGATTCTGGGTGGAGAGGGGGCCTAGGGAACATGGGCGGCTTCATCAACAGGATCGAAGACGCTCTGGGGGAGTTCGGGCCGGCCAGTGTTGTCGACATCCTGATCATCGCTGGCATCATCTACCTCGTTCTTCTGCTCATGCGGGGAACGACCGCCGTCTTTCTGGCGCGAGGCGTTGTCATCCTTCTGGCGGTGGCCTTGGTTCTGGTGAGGCTTTTCGAGCTAACGGTCTTGGATTGGCTGGTGCGGAACTCCTTCCCGGCTCTGCTGATCGCCATCCCCATCATCTTCCAGCCGGAGATCCGGCGCTTCCTGGAGCGGGTTGGGCGCACCGGTCGCTTGGGACGGGCGCTGGTTCCGGGCTACGATGCCGTACTCGACGCGGTGATCGAGGCGTCGGACAATCTCTCCCAGCGCCGCCACGGCGCTCTGATGGTGCTGGAGCGGGAGACGGGGCTGGAGGACTACGCCGATACAGGCGTGCGGCTGGATGCCACGCCTTCTGTGGAGCTGCTGGAGGGCCTCTTCTATCCCAACTCGCCCCTTCACGACGGTGCGATGATCCTGCGGGGCGACCGGGTGGTGGCGGCCGGCTGTACGCTCCCCCTCTCGGACAGGATGGATCGCGGGCACATGGGCACCCGCCATCGTGCGGCCCTGGGGCTCAGCGAACGGACGGATGCTGTGGCCATCGTTGTTTCGGAGGAGAGGGGCGACATCTCGGTGGCGGCCAACGGACGGCTGGTCTCCCGGCTGGAGAAGCCGCGCCTGCGGGCGATCCTCCAAAGCCTGTTCAGCACCGCCTGGGAGCGGGATCGTGCGCCCGTCCGTGGCCTGGGACGGTTCTGGCGATGAGCGGAAGAGCGCTCTTCCGCCGTCTATTCTGACGACACTGCGGGGTGGCTGCATTGGCGCGTCTGCTGCGGGAGTTCTTCAGGGTTAGCCGAGCCGTAATCGCGGCTGCTGCCGGGTCGGTCAGGGGCAACTTCGGCCTTGCTGTCCTGTCGGTGGCTCTGGCCTTCGGGGTGTGGATGTTGATCATCGACACCGAGCATCCCACGCGGACGGGGGTCTTCCCGGTGGACATCCCGGTGGAGCCTGTCAACATGCCAGAGGGCCTGACTCTTGGTGGCCCCCTGGGCGACGTAGCCCTGCGTATCGAGGCAGATGAGGACCTGTGGGACCAGTTCACAGCCGGCGACTTCAAGGCTACCGTGAACCTGCTCGGAGCGCAGATAGGTACCCAAGACGTAGAGGTGCAGGTTGAGCCGCTGGGTGAGCGCAACGGCCTGCGCATAATCGAGGTCATACCGACGCTGCACGCGGCGGGAGCGCCGCCAGGCACCGTGCGCGTCGAACTGAAGCCCCTGGTCAGCCAGGTCGTGCCGGTGTCTCTGGACCTGGTGGGAGCGCCTCTCATCGGGTACGAGCCCTCTACGCCCAACGTGGAGCCTGAGCAGGTGGTGGTGTCGGGCCCCGAGGATCTGGTGAGCCGGGTGGCGGTGGCCGTGGCCAGCGTCGACCTGTCGGGAGTAGTGACCGATGTGCGGCAGACCTACTCCCTGGTACCCCGCGACGATAGCGGCTTCATGGTGGCGGGGGTCACCCTCGATCCCAGCAGCGTCGACATCGAGATAACGGTGGAGCAGAAGCGCTTCAGCCGGCTGGTGGTGGTCAGCCCCTCGCTGGAGGGCAGCCCGGCCGCCGGCTACAACGTGACGTCGGTGGAACTGGACCCGCCCAGTGTAACCCTGCTGGGCCCTCTGGAGCTTCTGAACGTCACCAGTTTTGTGGTGACCGATGACGTCGATATCACGGGCGCCACCAGCGACATAACTCGCATCGTCAACCTGGTCGGGTTGGCTCCAGGCGTCAGCATAAGCGGATCGGGCACCGTGACGGTGCGGATAAGCATCGCTGCGGGTGAGGGCGAGGCGACCTTCGGGGTGGCACCGCAGTGGACGGGGCTGGCCAGCGACCTGCGGGTGGTGAGCGTCACCTCGCTGGTGGAGGTGACGCTGCAGGGTGAGCTGCCGACGCTGCGAAACGTCTCGCCCGATCAGGTGACGGTGAGCGTTGACCTATCGGGCTTGGGTGCCGGCAGCCATCGCCTGGAGCCGCAGGTGGAGGCGCCCGGCCGATTGGAGGTGGCCGACATATCGCCCACGTCGGTCGAGGTGGTGCTGGAGCCGGCGCCATGAGAGAGGCCGGTCCCCTGACCGAGGAGCCTCCCGAGGGGAGGGGGGCCGCAGGGGCCCAGAAGCCGCTGGTAGCTATCGTTGGCCGCCCCAATGTAGGCAAATCAGCCCTATTCAACAGGCTCATCGGTTCCCGCAAGGCCCTGGTGGAGGACATCCCCGGCACCACCCGCGACCGCCTGTACGCCGACGTCGAGTGGAGGGAGCAAGCGTTCAGGCTGGTCGATACCGGTGGCCTGGACCCCAGCGGCGAGGAAGGCTACATGCCGCTGGTGAAGCGACAGGTGGAGGTGGCGCTGGCCGAGGCTGACGTCATCGTCCTGGTGGTGGACAGCCGGGATGGCGTCACCGCCACCGATCAAGAGATCGCCAACCTCCTGCGGCGGGCAGACAAGCCGCTGGTTCTGGCAGCCAACAAGGCTGACAACGAGGCTCGTCTGGAGGCGGCGGTGGAGTTCTACGAGCTGGCGCTTGGCGAGCCCATCCCTGTGAGCGCCTACCACGGCCTGGGCCTGGGCGAGCTGATGGATCGGCTGGTTCTGCTTCTTCCTGCCGGGGCGGTGACGGCCGTGCCCGCCGGCCTGCGTTTGGCCATTGTGGGTCGACCGAATGTGGGCAAGTCGCTACTTCTTAACGCTATCCTGGGTCAGGAGCGGGTGATCGTCAGCGAGGAGCCGGGGACCACCCGCGATGCCATAGACATAGCTTTTCGCTATCAGGAGCAAGACCTGGTGCTGGTCGACACAGCCGGCATCCGTCGCCGCGGGCGTATTCAGGGGGGTGTGGAGAAGCACAGCGTTCTGCGGGCGCAGAATGCCATCGATAGGGGCGATGTGGCCCTTCTGGTGACCGATGCCAGCGACGGGCTCACCGCTCAGGATAGCCACATCGCGGGTTATGTGACCGAGGCGGTCAAGGGTCTGGTGATAGCCGTCAATAAGTGGGACCTCATGCCCAGCGACGGCGAGACGCGGGCGGCCTTCGCCAAAGCGGCTCGGGCGCGTCTCCGCTTCCTGCCCTGGGCTCCCGTGTGCTTCGTGTCGGCCAAGGAGCGCAGCGGGATCAATGAGCTACTCAATGCGGCGCTGGCGGCGGGGGCGGCGCGCGAAGAGCGGGTGGCTACCGCTGAACTGAATGTCGCCATGCGCAAGGCTGTGGCGGCCCATGGCCCGCCCTCCGTCCGGGGACAGCGGCTGAAACTGCTCTACGTGACCCAGGCCCAGACGCGGCCGCCCACGTTCGTGTTCTTTGTAAACGCTCCCTCGATCCTGCACTTTTCCTATCGACGCTACCTGGAGAACTACATCCGCAAGGCTTTTGGCTTCCAGGGAACGGCCATCAAACTGATCTTCCGCAGTCGGGCTGAGGTTTAGGGGATGGTCTGGCAATACGTCGTTGTCGCCGTGGTGGGCTACCTGATGGGGGCCATTCCCAGCGGCTGGCTGGTGGCAAAGCTCACGCGAGGCATCGATATTCGCGAGTACGGCAGTGGGGCGACGGGTACCGCGAATGTCCTGCGCAGCCTGGGGCTTCGGCCGGCCCTCCTGGTTCTTTTGGCCGATATCCTCAAGGTGTATGTGACCGTCCTCGCCATCTGGTACATCTTTGAGCCCTATGAGGGGGCGAACACGGCTCATAACCTCCAGGCGGTAGCGGGGGTGGCGGCCATCATCGGTCATGATTGGCCGGTATACCTCAGGTTCAGGGGAGGCAAGGGGGTTGCTGCGACCTACGGGGCGTTCGCTGCCATGCTCTTCTTCCCCCTGACCGTACCGGGCCTGCTGGCGGTGGCGGTAGCCATCGTTCTGACTTTTCGCTATATGTCTCTCATGTCGGTGGCCACCGTTCTTATGGGGGGGTCTGCCTTCTTGGGGCTGGCAGTGGCGGGCCTCGTTCCCTACGCCTTCGCCATATTCGGCGGTATTGCGTCGGCGCTGGTGCTATTCCAGCATCGGGAGAACATTCAGCGGCTGCTGGCCGGTACGGAGCCGAAGATAGGTAAGGGGGGACAAAGACGTCTTCAGAGGCCTCCACAAAGGGTGCGGCCATCTCATAGAATGTAAGTGGGGAAATGACGACCTTTCAGGAGCATCTGGCCGAGCTGAAAGACGAAGGCCGTCCAGTGAAGGCGACCAGGCTGCTGCACCTCTCGCATCTGGCTGACGAGGAAGAGAGGGCGTTCTTGGACGCGTGGCCTGAGATTCAGGCCGAGCGCCGTCGCCAGGTGGTGCGTCAGCTAGGGGAACTGGCCGAAGATAACGTGGATCTGAACTTCGACGTCATCTTTCTGGCCTGCCTTTCCGACGCCGACCTCGAGGTGAGGGCGATCGCCATTCGCGGCCTGTGGGAGTACGAGCAGCGAGACCTGATCGAGCCGCTCATCGGCCTGCTCCAATCGGATGACAGTGCGTTCGTGAGAGCGGAGGCGGCCCTAGGTCTGGGCCGCTTTGTACTTCAGTGCGAGTATGGCTCCCTACCAGACCGCTACTTTCGCCAGGTGGAGCAGGCGCTTCGCCGGACTATCGAAGATGACGGCCAGGAGCTGGAGGTGCGGGGCAGGGCCCTGGAGGCCATCGGTGCCTGTAACCTGCCCTGGGTTCGGGAGGCCATCGACAGGGCGTACAGGAGCAACAACCAGCGCCTCAGGGTGAGCGGCATCCATGCTATGGGACGCAACTGCGACCCCTCATGGCTGCCCATCCTTTTCGAGGAGCTCAAGAGCGATGACCCTGAGATGCGCTATGAAGCGGCTCTGGCCTGTGGCTTGCTGGCTGAGGAGGCGGCGGTCCCCCATCTGGATCCCCTTTTGGAAGACGAGGACGTCGAAGTGAGGGAGGTCACCATCGCTGCCCTGGGGGAGATCGGCGGGCGCCAGGCGAGGGCTGTCCTGCTGCGCTATCTGGAGGACCCCTCACGGGGCATGCGAGAGGCGGTGGAGGAAGCCCTGTCGCTGGTGGATGTCGTCGAGGACCCTCTCTCCTTTAGCCCTTAACTCTAGATGGCCAAGGGCGCATCATCCAAGAAGTTGCCCGTGGAGCGGGCCGTCTCGGCCGGGGGCGTCGTCTATCGGCGAGGGGGAGAGGGTATCGAGGTGGTGCTCTGCGGCCGCACGGCCGAGGGCATATGGGGCCTTCCGAAAGGAACACCCGACGCCAACGAGAGCCTGGAGGAAACGGCTGTACGCGAGGTGGGCGAGGAGACGGGCCTGCGGGTGGCTATCGAGGCCAAGATCGACACCATCGAGTACTGGTTTGCTCGGGAGGGTGTGCGGTATCATAAGTTCGTTCATCATTATCTGATGGTCGCCACCGGCGGCAGCCTTGACGACCACGACTGGGAGTACGATAGGGTTGGCTGGTTCCCACTGGAGGAGGCCTGTAAGATCTTGAGCTATGGCAATGAGGTGAAGGTGGTGCGCAAGGCGGTGGCCCTGATCGAGGGCCAGGGAGAGCGATCGTGAACACACTCGCGGACGATGTGGTTGCCCGCGGCCGGAGGGTTATCCTTCGACGCAAGCGCCTCTCCGACGCCAAGGACGACTACGCCTGGCGCAGCGACGAGGAACTGGCCAGCTATGACGCTGTGCCGCCCCTGCGCCTCTCTTTCTCCGACTTCCTGGTCTCGTTGCAGGTTCAGATCCGCTATCCTGATGCGGCAAAGCGCTCCTATGCCATCGAGGACGAGGGTGGTCGTCACATCGGCAACGCCATGTACTACAACCTGAGGGAAGCGATGGGCGAGGCTGAGCTGGGCATCACCATCGGCGACCGCCGCTACTGGGGCCAGGGCTACGGCAGCGACGCCGTGCAGGCTCTGGTGAGGCTGGTGTTCAGGGAGAAGGGCCTGCGACGGATGCTCCTTCACACCCTCGAGTGGAACGTGCGCGCTCAGCGTTGCTTCGAGAAGGCGGGGTTCGTGCCGCGCGGGCGAGTACGGCGCGATGGCCGCGACTTCTTGCTGATGGAGAAACTGCAGCGGCTGGAGCAGACGGCCAGACGGTAGAAAAGAAAACGGGCGGACGACGAAGCAGGATCATCGTCCGCCCGTGTCTTCTCTGTATGGGCTAGGCGGCTGCTATTTCTCCTACTGCCCTCGGGAGGGCAGAGACACCACGCCGGTGCCCGGCGTCGTCTTCTGCCCCTGAGGGGTCTCGGCCCAAATCTCCAGCTCCACGATATTCTCGCCGCCCTGCTGAGACTTCTTGGTGATGCGGCCGTGGCAGGTGACGTCCTCGTTCACAATGTCCATGCCGCGGTACTGACAGGCCACGCGCTTGACGCGGCCCTGGTCGCCCACCCATTCATGGAGCAGGCGACCCAGCAGGGCGTTCTTGAGGGCGCCGTGGGTGATGCGGTCGGGAAGGCCGGTGTTCTGGGCGAAGTCCTTGTCATAGTGGATCTGATAGAAGTCGCCGGAGCCGGCCGCCCACATCACCAGGCGCTGGGAGGTGCACTTCTCGGTGAGGGGGGGTATCTCCTGGCCCTCTTGTACGTCTTCGAAGTAGACCTGGTCACTCATGCTCTCTCCTCCTATCCCCCAGCCGTAGCTGCAGACCTTTAGGTCTGCGTTATCTAGGCAGGGCTGAAGCCTTGCAGCTACAGTCCTCCTAGTACTGGATAAGGGTGCCGCGGAATCTGGCGACCACCTTACCCTCCTGGTTCTTGTAGGTGGTCTCGCCGGTGATGAGCAGCATCGGCCCGATGCTTCCCGTGCGCTCGGTGAGGTCGGCGATCTTGGAGGTGCTGGTGAGGACGTCGCCAGCGCAGATCGGCTCGTAGTACTCGATATCGGTGCCGCCGTTGAGGATGCGCTTATAGGGGCTCTGGAAGGGCATGATATAGGCCGGGCGCGGCGGCCTGTCGGGTCTGAAGATGGGGTTCCCGGGGTTACCCAGGAAGCCCATGGGGGCGGGCAGGCTGCGGTAGCCTTTGCTCTTGGCGTACTCCTCGTCGTAGTAGATGAGGTCCGTATAGCCCACGGCGCGGGCGAACATGCGGATGGTCGTCTTTTCGACCTCGATGGTGAGAGGTTCCGATTCCTGGCCGATGGCCGCCCGCATCTCGTCGGTTATTACTGAGGCTTCAGCCATCTGTCTACCTCCTCGGTCAAGCCTTGCGTCTGCCTGAAGGAGCATACCGCAGGCAAGATAAGCCGTCAATCAAGTGGCGGCGCAAGCCACGTCTCCTCGCCAGCTTCGCTCCGCGCTCTCAGGTTGACGGCGTGAAAGCGACCGGCTTTGAGCTCCCGCACCAGGTCTTCCACATCGGCGATGGACCGCTGGAAGCGGGTGGCGCAGGTGCCGACATCGCTGGGCTCGTGGGCATCGCTGCCGGCGACGGCGGGCAGGCCCAGGTGAGCGCACAGTTGCCAGGAGAAGAGGTTCTCTTCCTGGGTAGAGCGACCGTTGATGGCCTCGAGAGCGCACACGTGCTGGAAGGCTGGACTGGCCACGGCTCGCTCCAGGGCCATCGTCCAGAAGTCATCGTCCATACGAAGCAGGGGCGTGAACTGCCGGTAAGGGTGGGGAGAGACCATCGCTCCGCCCGCCTCCGCCACGAGCCGGGCCAGCTGTGGCAACTGGTGGATGCCGTTGACGTAGCGGTCGAGGCCGAAGACAAGGACGTGGTCGTCCTCAGTGTTCACCTCGATGCCGGGGATGATCAGGAAGTTGTGCCGCTGGGCCAGCTCGCGCACGTTGTGGGGCTGCCATACGGAGTCGTGCTCGGTGAGGCAGACGCCGTCCAGTCCCACGGCCCTGGCCCTCTCGATGAGCTGATCGGGGGAGAGGAAGCTATCGTTGGAGAGGGGGAAGGTGTGGCAGTGCAGGTCGATGAGCATTCCCTAGTCGCCGAACTGCTCCTTGACGATGCCGAAGGCGACCTCGGTGACCGCCAGGGCCTCGTCGATGTCGGCCTCCTTGTGGGCCGCCGACAGGAACCAGTTGTGGATGGGATGGAGAAAGACCCCCCGTCGACAGGCCTCGCTGCAGAAGACCCGACTGCGCTGAAAGGCTCCCTCATCGGCATCGAAGGTCATGAAGGGGATTGCCGGTGGCCCCGTCTGGGTGATGGCCAGGCCCAGCGAGCGCGCCTGCTGGTCGAGGCCCTCGCGGAAGCGTGTGCCCATCGCTTCCATCTGCTCGATGCCTCCCTCCTCGCGCAGGGTGTTGATGGTGGCGATGGCGGCGGCCATGGGCACTGTGGCCGTCCAGAAGGTGCCGGTGAAGAAAACGCCTAGGGCCGCCAGGCGCAGCTCCTCACGGCCTAGCCCTGCCGCCAGAGGGTAGCCGTTGGCTATCGCCTTGCAGTAGCAGATGAGGTCCGGCCGCAGGCCGAGGAGCTCGCCCGAGCCACCCAGGTGAAGGCGGAAGCCTCCCCGTATGTCGTCGAGGACAAGGACGATGCCCTCTTGGTCGCAGAGCTCCCGCACGCTCTGGTGGAAGCCTGGGGCGGGCATTTCCTCGTCATGAAGCAGGTCGTGCCGGAAGGGGCAGAGGATAAGAGCGGCGACGTCGCCGCGGTTCTCTGCCACCACCCGGCGCAGGTCGTCGAGGTCGTTGTAGCGGAAGGTGAGGATGTTCGCCCGATCAGCATCGGTGATTCCGGTGGGAATCGGCGAGCACCAGGCGTGAGAACCGTGGTAGGCACCAGCGGCCATGATCGCCTTGTTGCGGCGGGTGTGGGCACGGGCGACGGCAAGCGACCAGGTTGTGACGTCCGAGCCATTCTTGGCATACATTACCCAGTCGGCGGCAGGCGTAATGTCGACGAGCAGCTCCGCTAGCTCTACCCAGACCTCGCCGGGCAGGTTGTAGGAGTCGCCCCGGCTGCGCTCGGCGGCCGCCGCCTCCTCGACCCGCGGGTGTTTGTGGCCGAGGACGATGGGTCCGTAGGAGCACATGAAGTCGATGTAGGCGTTGCCGTCCACATCCCAGATGCGGCAGCCCTCGCCGCGGGCCATAAAGCTTGGGTAGGCACCGGGCACGAGCAAGACCGGGCTCTTGTGGCCATAGATCCCGCCGGGGATCACCTTGCGGGCACGAGCCATCAGCGCTTCGCTGCGATCGAACTTGTAGAGATCGTCAGGGGCCATAATCACTCCTCCATCTAAAGGATCACGCTGGAAACGTTACCAAACCGTCGCCGCTGCCGCAAGAACGACCGTTGCTGCTAGGTACGCCCCATGCTATACTACCGCGAAAGTAAGCGACGAATTTCACAGACTAGGTAGGGGATGCTTTCCGACTACGGACAGGTGGGGCTTCTGCTGGCTGTTGCCATCGCCTTCCCCCTGGCTGCTATCTTGACCTCCTGGCTACTCAGCCGCTTCCGTGTCCGCGTCGACAAGCCTAACCCCATTAAGGAAGACACCTACGAGTGCGGCGTTACCACCGAGGGTAGCGCCTGGGTGCAGTTCAATTTCCGCTACTACCTCTTTGCCCTCCTGTTCGTCATCTTCGATGTAGAGGCTGTTTTCCTCTATCCGTGGGCGGTGGCCTTCCGCAAGGTAGGCGTGTACGGTTTCGTGGAGGCGGTCATCTTCGTCCTCATCCTGACCATCGGCCTGGTCTACGCCTGGCGGAAGAAGGCGCTGGAGTGGCAGTGAGAGTGGCAAGAGCTGGTTAGTGGGCGATGTCGCGAGTGCTTGACGGCCTGGAGACAGGGGAGAGAATTGGCCAACGTGTCCCAGAGGCGGTGGTAGAGGCCACGCCCCAATGGGTGGTGGTGCAGCCCGAGAAGCTGGTGGCCGTGGCCACCTACCTGCGCGATGAGGGCGAGCTGGACTTCGGCTTGCTCATCGGCGTGACGGCGGTGGACTATTTGGACCACTTCGAGATCGTCTATCATCTTCAGTCCATCTCCCACAACCACGTGCTGACTCTGAAGACGCGGGCCCTTGACCACAAGAGCCCGGAGGTGCCGTCGCTGGTCTCCGTCTGGCGGGGAGCGGAACTCCAGGAGCGAGAGGCGTACGACCTGATGGGCGTCCGCTTCGCTGGCCACCCCGACCTGCGGCGGGTCTTCCTGTGGGAAGGTTTCGCTGGCCATCCCCTGCGGAAGGACTGGCTGGGGATGCCGGGGGGCTTCACGCCAGGGCTGGGACGATTCCCTCGCGAGGACTAGAGAGCGTGCCATGACGATGAGAACCGAGCCGTTCGTGGTGAACGTGGGGCCTCAGCACCCCAGCACGCACGGCGTCTTTCGCCTGCGCTTCACCCTGGACGGCGAGAAGATCATCGACGCGGAGATGGTGATGGGCTATCTCCACCGCAGCAT